>NZ_JBQHUL010000005.1:0-139742 GCF_052065235.1 Blautia sp. HCP28S3_G10
CTGTGAATGATCTTTCAACATGACAGAACCTCCTTCCTCATGATTCTATTATAACAGGGCCACTAAAAAAAGCCCAATTCTTTTTTGGAATCAGACTTTTTCAGTGCCCTTAAAATACGGCATTTCTTGGCAAAATCGAGCAAAATATGGAGGTTGAAACACATGATAAAAGTACTTTTCATCTGCCACGGCAACATCTGCCGCTCGCCGATGGCTGAGTTCATACTAAAAGACATTGTCCGTAATATAGGACAGGAAAATAACTTTTATATTGCTTCGGCAGCAACCAGTTCGGAAGAAATATGGAATGGAATCGGTAATCCGGTATATCCTCCGGCAAGAGAGGAGCTTGCCAGGCATGGACTTTCCAGTGAAGGTAAAAGAGCTGTGCAGATGGAAAAAGCCGATTATGAAAAATATGATTATATTCTGGGAATGGATTCCAGAAATATGAGAAATATGATGCGGATATTTAGACATGATCCGCAGAATAAAATCCACCTTCTGTTGGACTATTCGGAGAACTCCAGGGACATTGCAGACCCATGGTACTGCGGAAATTTCCACCAGACATACAATGATATCAGAGAAGGATGTCTCGCTTTTATTTCATATTTGGAGCAAAATGGACAGATTCAGACAAAATAAGCAAAAATGCTGGTTTTATCGCACTTGCAGTACAGAATTTGACGATGAAAAGTTCTTTACAATCAGGTGAGAGAGTGTATATACTGAACTCACAGCAACTCTAGAGGGAGCATTGCTCCCTTCTTTTTTTATCTATTTGATCAGGGCACTCGCCCAAATTATCCAGGAAAGATGAGGAAAACAAAATGGAAAAAGAGTATATGAAATTTGTAGAGACACTTCGGCACAGTCTGCTGGAAGTTACGGATTATCAGGAGGAAATGATCAGCTTTAAAAAGGGTGATGAATATCCGAGGACAGCAGGAGATCGGTTACTGTTAAAGACCGCACGACAGGAAGGGGTATATGAAGTATGCGCACTGTATGTCCGGGAGTTGTATGAAGGATACCTGAAAGGCTGGAGTATAGAATCAATTGTGCAGGAGGTGATTCATCGCCTGGAAGCTGTCATGAAGTCGGAATGCTTTAAAAAGACAAGAGATCTGGAAGACTATGACAAAATAAAAGGAGACCTTTTTATCAGGCTTCTGAATCTGGATCGAAACAGGGAAGAACTTCAGGATTCTATTTATCAGACAGTAGGAGATATTGCGCTTGTGCTGTATGCCAGGCTGGGAGAACTGGAGGGGAATCGAACCAGTATAAAGATTAAGCGACATATTCTGGAAAAATGGGAAAAAGATGAAGGTATGGTATTTGAGAATGCACTTTTGAATACATATTTTCTTTCACCGCCGAGAATTTATTACTGGGAAAAATTATTTTTTGATTCTGATTATGAGGGAGAAAATTTTATGAACCTTTTAGCAGATATTGAAATTGGAAAAGATGTTGTTGGAAACTGTCTAAGTACAACAATCAGGACAAACGGCGCAGTAGCAATTTTTTTGCCAGGTGTGGCAGACAGGATTGGAAATCTGATGAATGGAGGTTTTTATATGGTATTTACAAGCGTGCATGAGGTTATGATACACAGTGACAGATATTCAGATCCAGAAGATTTGAAGGCAATTCTGAAAGAAACTGTTGAGGATTCGACACCTGAAGAGGATTTTCTTACTTATTATATATATCATTATGATCCGGCTACAGGTGAATTTACATATTGCTGAAGCAAGTGCATTGGTACAGGTACAGGATTCTCAGCATATATTGATAATAAAAGACTGTAAAAGGAATAAAAAGGTGGCATATAAGATTGTGCTTGATGCCGGTCACGGCGGAAGTGACCCGGGCGCAGTATATAAAGGAAGACAGGAAAAGGATGATACACTGAAACTTACACTGGCAGTTGGTAAAATCCTGGAAGACAATGGGATTGATGTGGTGTATACTAGAACGGAAGATATTTATCAGACTCCATTTGAAAAAGCATCACTGGCAAATGAAGCAGGCGCAGACTATTTTATTTCGTTCCACAGAAACAGCAGCCCGGAAGACAATCAGTATCAGGGTGTGGAGGTACTGTTATATGATAAAAAAGGCGTGAAATATGATATGGCAGAAAATATTCTGGGCGCATTGGGAGAACTGGGCTTTCGTGAAATCGGTGTAAAAGAACGACCAGGTCTTGTGGTGCTTCGAAGGACCAATATGCCGGCTTTGCTGGTTGAGACAGGTTTTTTGAATTCGGATTCAGACAATACATTACATGACGAGAAATTTAATGAGATTGCGGAAGCTATTGCCGGAGCAATTCTGGGAACACTTACAGGAGAGACAATTGAAGATCCGCTGTATTACAGAGTGCAGACCGGAGCATTCAGAAACAGAGAAAATGCAGACCGGATGCTTTACCGGCTTGAGGAGCAGGGATATCCTTCCTATATAATTAAGGAGGGAGAGTTTTATAAAGTGCAGACCGGTGCTTATCAGCAGCTGGGAAATGCAGTTAATATGGAACAGAAACTGAGAGACGCAGGATACAGTACGATAATTGTTACAAAGTAAAATACGGAAAGAAGGAATTTTATGTATCGGGAATTTGTAAAAGAAATAGGAGATTTTATTTTTCTGGAAAATGATCCGGAGAGGGCAGATATTATTTTTGTTCCCGGTAACGGATATCCTCAGATGGCGGAGAAGGCGGCGGAACTTTATAAAAAGGGTTTCGCTCCGCTGGTTCTGCCCAGCGGTAAATACAGTATTACAGATGGAAAATTTAGTGGTGTATTATCAGAAAGGCAGAAATATAATGGCTGCTATGAAACAGAATGGGAGTTCCTTAAATCTGTTCTCATGCAGAATGGGGTTCCTGAATCTGCAGTTCTTAAAGAAAATCAGGCAACTTTTACATGGGAAAATGCCAGATTTTCCAGAAATGTTACAGACAGTAAAGAATTGAAAATAAAAAAAGCAATCATCTGCTGCAAGACTCATCATGCCAGAAGAGCGCTTATGTATTATCAGAGGGCGTACCCGGAAACCGAATTTCTGGTATGCCCCTGTGTTGTGGATGGAATCAATCATGAGAACTGGTCAGAGACAGAACGGGGAATTGATACGGTAACAGGAGAAGTGAGCCGTATTATCCATCAGTTTTCACTGATGATGAAGTAAAAAAATAAATTAAGGGGTGTCGAAAAAAGTAGAACTGTGATATAATATCTGTGTCATAAAATAAAATATTATATTACAAAAGAATTACAGTATTTTGAATAGATTATTGTGGACAGTAACATTAAAGATGCTTATGAGAATGTAAGGATTCGACTGAGGATTTTTACATGTTTATTATAAATTAGAGGTGTAATTATGAAAAAAAAGAGAAATATCAAGAAAAATGTACAGATTTTTGCTGTCGCAGCGCTGACAGCAACACTTATGGCAGGACAGATACCTGCAGGAACAGTATGGGCAGATAATTCGGCTATAACGGTAAGCAGTCTGATACCGGACAATGTTACAGTGGAACAGCCGGTGTCTCTTTCTGAAATTTCTCTTCCAGGCAGTGAATATGGTACTCTTTCTTGGGTAGACAGTTCCAGCGTACCATCCAAAAGAGTCCAGTCGTATGATGTGGTTTTTCGACCATATAATTCCGCAGATTTATCCAGAATTTCCGGCTGGGATGGACAGTCAGATGCAATTTATGGAACTGTGACTGTGGTAGTCAGCAGTCTGGAAAATGATGATACATATTCAGAAGAGAACAATTCAGATAGCAGTACGGAAGATGAAAATAATTATGATCAGTCTGATAAAGAAAATTCAGAAGTAAGTGAGGATTCTTCAGCAACAGAAATGCCGTCGGAAGAAACTGAAACACCTGCAACAGAAGAAACACCTGCGGCAGAAGTAACAGAAACTCCGGAAGCATCGGAAACCCCGGAAACAACAGAAGTGCCGAAAGCTGATATAACAGAAACACCGGCAGAAGTGACTGAGACACCGGGAGTTACAGAAGTGCCGACAGATAATCCGGCTATTACAGAAATGCCAGATACAAATGTAACGGAAACACCTGCAGAAGAAGTGACAGAAACCCCGGAAGCAACTGTTACCCCGGAAGCAACTGTTACCCCGGAAGCAACTGTTACTCCGGAAGCAGATAAAGATAATATTTTTGACGGAAAAGAAAAAGATATTAAAGAAGATACAAGGCCACAGGAGGCAGATGACAATCTGACAGATGACCAGAAAGAGGAACTTGCATCAGAAAATCATTCCTGTAATGGTATTTCTGTATCAGGAATCAATCTTCCATGGTATGTGCAGTTCAGGGTATCCAATGGCGATAATTATGAATTCACAAACGAAGAAGCTGCAAATGTGTTCAAGTCTTATGAATTTGAACTGTGGGATCTTAAAAGCAACACAGAATATCAGATCCCGGATGGTGAGTATATCAGTGTTACAGTTCCTGTAAAAGCAGGTTACGATTATACAATTGAGCACCTTCTTGACAGTGGTGCAATGGAAACAATTGTTCCAAGTGTAGATGGAAGTACAATGGTGTTCAGTACACATTCATTCAGTCCGTTTGGAATCGCTGGAAGCAAAGCTCTTGTTGGCCAGGAGATTGAAGATAATGGTTATGGAACAAACACGACAACTACCACAACAACTCCGGCAGCACAGACAACTGCCAGCGCATCACAGAACACTTCCGGGACATCCGCACAGACCTCCGTATCATCCGGTCAGAGTACAGGTACGAATACATCGTCTGCATCTTTACAGGATCAGCAGAGTACACAGGAGGATAGCAGCAGTTCCACATCATCTGTAAATACCGGTGATAATACACCAATTCTTCCATTTGTTCTTCTTGGAATTGCAGCAGTTGCAATCATTGGTGTGATTATTTACCTGAGAAAAAGAAAATAAAAGATTCTTAGTCATATGAAAAAATTCCCTTCCATATATTTTTATGGGAGGGTTTTTTATGAAAATAAAGATGATATTAAAGTCTTTGTTTCTTGCATATCTGCTGTCAGGACTTTTTCTGCTTCTGCTTGCATTTCTTGTGTTCCGGCTGAATCTTGGAGTAAGACCTGTAGCGGTAGCAGTGACCGCGATTTATGTGGTATCATGTATGGCAGGCGGATTCCTGGCGGGAAGAAGGATACAACAGGATAAATACCGGTGGGGCGGACTTGTTGGAATCTGTTATTTTCTGCTCCTTGCAGCTGTTTCTTTTGCAACAGGAGGAAGATGGAATATGACTCTGATACATACACTTACAACATTTTGTATGTGTATTGGAGGCGGTACGCTGGGAGGTATGTTTGCCTAAAAAAAAGACTTTTAATTAAATGCTTTTTATGATATACTATGCCCAGATAATTATATACAAGGAGGATATATGATGGAACATATCAAAACATTAAATACAAAGAACCTGCAGAATACTGTGAAAAAAGGTGGATGCGGTGAATGCCAGACATCTTGCCAGTCTGCATGTAAAACTTCCTGCACAGTAGGAAATCAGAGCTGCGAGAACAAATAATAAGGTTCAGAGCAATCAGATAAGCAGCGGGGTGAAAGCCGCTGCTTATTCTTATGTTAAAAGGAAAGGATTTTTGCTAGAAATGAGTCTGATACATAGATACCGGAATAATGGATACAACATTGTTCTGGATATTAACAGTGGCTGCATTCATGTAGTGGATCAGGTGACATACGAAGTGCTTCCGTATATGGAAGAAGGGCTGTCACAGCAGGATATTGTGGAAAAACTTAAAGATTGTTTTCCGGAAGAAGATATCCGTACTTCTGTTTCAGAATGTGAGAAACTGAAAGATGGAGGCATGCTTTTTACAAAAGATGCCTACGAAAATGTTATTGAAGAATTTACCAAAAACCGCCAGACAGTAGTTAAGGCACTGTGCCTTCACATTGCCCATGACTGTAATCTTGCCTGTCGGTACTGCTTTGCTGAAGAAGGTGAATATCACGGCAGAAGAGCACTTATGTCCTTTGAAGTAGGAAAGAAAGCTCTCGATTTCCTTATTGCCAATTCCGGATCCAGAAGAAATCTGGAAGTTGATTTCTTTGGCGGTGAGCCATTGATGAACTGGCAGGTAGTCAAGGATCTGGTTGCATACGGACGATCACAGGAGCAGGCACACAACAAGAAATTCCGTTTTACACTGACAACAAACGGTGTACTTCTTAATGATGAAGTGATGGAGTTCTGCAATAAAGAAATGGGAAATGTTGTTCTCAGTGTGGACGGACGTAAGGAAGTACATGATTATATGAGACCGTTCCGTAAAGGTGCGGGAAGTTATGATCTGATCATTCCGAAATTCCAGAAATTTGCAGAATCAAGAAATCAGGATAAATACTATGTGAGAGGAACATTCACTCATCATAATCTTGATTTTTCAAAAGATGTACTTCATCTGGCTGATCTGGGATTTAAACAGATTTCCGTGGAACCTGTAGTTGCAGCAGATGAAGAAGAATATGCGATCCGCAGAGAAGATCTTCCACAGATCATGGAAGAGTATGATGCACTTGCAAAAGAAATGATAAAGAGAGAAAAAGAAGGAAATGGTTTCAATTTCTTCCACTTTATGATCGATCTTACCGGTGGCCCCTGTGTCTATAAGAGACTGTCAGGATGCGGTTCAGGAACAGAGTATCTTGCGGTGACACCGTGGGGAGATTTTTATCCCTGCCATCAGTTTGTCGGAGAAGAACAGTTCCTTATGGGAAATGTGAATGAGGGTATTACCAATCCTTCTGTCAGAGATGATTTCAGCAAATGTAACGTTTACACAAAGCCGGCCTGCAAGGACTGCTTTGCAAGATTTTACTGTAGTGGAGGATGTGCAGCCAATGCATATCATTTCCAGAAAGACATTAATGGTAATTATGATATCGGATGTGAACTTCAGCGGAAACGAGTGGAGTGCGCAATCATGATAAAGGCCGCATTAGCGGACTAAAAGGAAAGAAGGGAAAGAACAATGAAGAAAAACAGAGCAATCGTTGTGCTGCTTCTGACCGCCATTATCACAGTCTTTCTGTGCTATACGGCCGGAGTTGGCCTTGGTCCTACCGGAACCGGTTCTGCAAAAAACATCAATACCGGTCTTGACTTGTCCGGTGGTGTCAGCATTACCTACCAGACCAAGGAAAGCAATCCAAGCAGCGAAGACATGTCAGATACTGTTTACAAGATGCAGAAACGTGTGGAACAGTACAGTACAGAAGCTCAGGCCTACAAAGAAGGCAACAATCGTATTACTGTCGAGATTCCAGGAGCAACAGATGCTGATGCAATCCTGAATGATCTTGGTAAACCGGGTTCTCTCTGCTTTATTGAGCAGACAGATGATGACGGAAATCAGAACTTTGCAAGCAGTGGTGCAGGATATGCACTGTCACGAAGCCTTGATGAGATTCGTGAGGCAGGTTCTGTAGTTCTGGAAGGAACAGATGTTGCAGATGCACAGGGTGGTGCATTCCAGGACAGCAAGAACAGTTCCAAGGAATATGCAGTAAGTCTTACACTCACAAAAGAAGGTAAGAAAAAATTTGCAGATGCAACAGAGAAAAATGTTGGAAAACAGATTGCGATTGTTTATGACAATCAGATCTTAAGCGCACCGAAGGTAAATGAGGCAATCACAGGCGGACAGGCGCAGATCACAGGCATGGCTGATGTAGAGGAAGCACAGAACCTTGCATCCTATATCCGTATCGGTTCCCTGAGCCTTGAACTGGAAGAACTTCGTTCCAGCGTAGTTGCAGCACAGCTTGGTGAGGAAGCTATTTCAACAAGTGTTATGGCAGGTGCCATTGGTCTTGTGATCGTTATCCTGTTCATGATTCTGGTGTATCGTATACCTGGTTTTGTTGCAAGTATTGCACTGATCCTTTATACAGCGATCGTACTGATCACACTGAATGCATTTGATATTACTCTTACACTTCCGGGAATCGCAGGTATTATTCTTGGTATAGGTATGGCGGTAGATGCCAATGTTATCATATATGCCAGAATTCAGGAAGAGATTGCAACAGGAAACTCAGTAAAGACATCTATTAAAGCAGGTTTCTCAAAAGCTTTCAGCGCAATCTTTGATGGAAATATTACAACACTGATCGCATCATTCGTATTGATGTGGCTGGGTTCCGGTACTGTTAAAGGTTTTGCCTATACACTGGCACTTGGTATTGTAGTTTCCATGTTTACAGCACTGGTTATTTCCAGATTCATTGTAAATGCACTTTATGCTGTTGGATTCCATGATGCTAAATTTTATGGCCGTGCAAAAGAAAGAAAAGCTTTCAATTTTGTTGGCAAACGTAAAGTTTTCTTCATACTGTCTATCGTTCTTATTCTCTGCGGACCGCTGGCAATGGTGATTCATCATCAGATAGATGGAACAAGTATGAATTATGCACTTGACTTCTCAGGTGGTACTGCAACAACAGTAACATTTAATGAAGATATGGATATCAAACAGATTGATTCTGAAGTTACACCTGTTGTTGAAGAAGTTACAGGTGATAAAAACGTACAGCCGACCAAAGTTGTCGGAACCAATCAGGTTGTGATTAAGACACGTACACTCTCTCAGGCAGAACGAGAGAAACTGGATCAGGCACTTGTTGACAAATTTAAAGTTGATGAAAGCCTTATCTCCACAGAAAGTATTTCTGCAACAGTAAGTTCCGAAATGAGAAAAGATGCCGTAGTTGCCGTAATCGTGGCTACACTCTGTATGCTTGTATATATCTGGTTCCGTTTCAAGGATATCCGTTTTGCAAGCAGTGCAGTTCTGGCACTTCTTCATGACGTTCTGGTTGTACTGATGTTCTATGCAGTTTCCAGAACTTCCGTAGGTAATACTTTCATTGCCTGCATGCTGACTATTGTTGGTTATTCCATCAATGCAACAATCGTTATCTTTGACCGTATCCGTGAAAATATGCATGGAAGCAAGAATCCATCCAATCTTCCGGAAATTGTTAACAACAGTATCATGCAGACACTGACCAGAAGTATCTACACTTCCTTTACAACATTTGTAATGGTTGCTGTACTGTATATTCTGGGTGTATCTTCTATCCGTGAATTCGCATTACCTCTTATGGTAGGTGTTATCTGCGGAGCATATTCATCTGTTTGCATCACCGGTGCTCTGTGGCTTGTTATGAAACAGAGAGCACAGAAAAAAGCTGCACAGCCGGCAATTGCTACAAGAGCAACAGCACCGAAAGCACAGAAAAAACAGAATGGAAATGCAGACAAACAGTCTTCACAGACTTCCAAAAAGAATCCTGATCAGCCGAAAAAGAAAAACCGTAAAAGAGTAGCGGAACGTCTGGCGGCACAGGAGGCAGCTGCAAAAGCAGCAGCCGAAAACAAATCTTCTGACGAAGAAAAATCTGAATAATACAGAGACAATGATCCCGGGACAGAATTTCTGCCCCGGGACCTGTGTTTATAAGGTAAAAGAAAAGGAATAAAAATTAAAATGGAAAAATGGGTTGTTTGTGCAAAAAAAGCTGATTTTAACAAAATTGCACAGGAATTTGATATAGATCCGGTTATAGCACGGCTGATCCGAAACCGTGACGTGGAGCGTGAAGAAGATATCCGGCAGTATCTGCATGGTACGCTGGAGGAACTTCCTTCCGGAAGCCTGATGAAAGACATGGACAGGGCGGTTTCGATTATCCGGGCTAAAATTGCCGACAGAAGCAGAATGCGTATTATCGGAGACTATGATATAGACGGAGTTACTGCAACAACGATTCTGCTGAAAGGACTGCAGAGACTGGGGGCAGTGGTGGATACATATATTCCGGACCGTATAAAAGACGGATATGGAATTAATGAACATCTGATAAGCCAGGCTGTGGAGGACGGGATAGATACGGTCATAACCTGCGATAACGGGATTGCTGCCTGGCATGAGATTGAAACTGCCAAAAAAGCAGGGCTTACGGTTGTGGTAACAGATCATCATGATATTCCTTTCCAGGATACAGAAGAAGGCAGAAAATGGCTGATTCCACCGGCAGATGCTGTGGTGAATCCAAAGCAGCCGGACTGTTTTTATCCGAATAAATATCTGTGTGGTGCAGTTGTAGCCTGGAAGTTGATATGGACATTGTACGAAGACGCAGGTATCTCTGGAGATGAAATCCTGAAATTTACAGAACTTGCAGCAGTTGCTACTGTAGGGGATGTTATGGATCTGAAAGGTGAAAACCGTATTATTGTAAAAGAGGGACTGAAACGACTCAGGACAACATCTTTTCCCGGATTAAAAGCACTGATTCAGGTGAATAATCTGGAGTATACAGATATCACGGCATATCATGTGGGATTTGTTCTTGGACCGTGCATTAATGCAAGCGGACGTCTGGATACAGCTGCAAGGGCACTGGATCTTCTGTGTACGGATGATCCTGTTGAAGCTGCCAGACTGGCAGGAGATCTTCTGGCATTGAATGAAAGCCGTAAGGCAATGACTGAACAGGGAAAAGAAGCAGCCATAAAAATGGTGGAAGAGACAGATATCAGAAATGATGCGGTGCTTGTGATTTATCTTCCGGACTGTCATGAAAGCCTTGCCGGGATCATTGCAGGAAGAATAAGAGAACTGTACCATAAACCGGTCTTTGTATTGACAAAGGGAGAGAAAATGGTAAAAGGGAGCGGACGTTCCATTGAGACATATTCCATGTATGAGGAACTGGTAAAATGCAGGGATCTGCTTGAACAGTTTGGCGGGCATCCGATGGCAGCAGGACTTTCACTGAAAGAAGAGAATGTGGAAGCTTTTCGTAAGGAACTGAACAGAAACTGCAGACTGACAGAGGCTGATTTGATGCCTAAGATCGTGATTGATGTTCCAATGCCGATTTCATATGTTTCAAGAAAACTGACAGAACAGCTTTCGCTTCTGGAACCTTTTGGAAAGGGAAATACGAAACCCCTTTTTGCACAGAATGGACTTCGTGTTTTAAACTTAAGGATTATTGGAAAAAATCATAATGTGGCAAAGATGTTCCTGGCAGATCCGGCGGGATTGAAAATTGATGCCGTATATTTCGGAGAAGCAGAGAAGTTTGCAGAATATGTGCAGGCCCGGGCGAATGTTTCAGTAACTTACTATCCTGATATTAATGTATATCAGGGAAGGGAAACGCTTCAGCTGGTAATACGAAACTACTGCTGACCGCATAATATGGCGCTTTTTGCAGAACCCTGTCGGCTTTGGCATTGATTCCCTAAAAAAAAAGTGATATACTAAAACCCTAGATTTTATAGAAAAAAGGCGGAGGGACCGTATAATGAAAAAAATAGAAGAATATGTAAGAAGTATTCCGGATTTTCCAGAACCGGGAATTATTTTCCGTGATATAACAAGTGTGTTGCAGGATGCAGACGGACTGAATCTTGCAATCAATTCCATGCAGGCATGTCTGGATGACGTTGATGTGGATGTAATCGCAGGTACAGAATCACGTGGATTCATTTTCGGAGTACCGATTGCCTATAATCTTCACAAACCTTTTGTACCGATTCGTAAAAAAGGCAAACTTCCATGTGAAACAGTTTCACAGAGCTATGACCTTGAATACGGAAGTGCTACTATCGAAATGCATAAGGATTCTATTAAACCTGGACAGAAGGTAGCAATCATTGATGACCTGATCGCTACAGGTGGAACAGTAGAAGCAGCAATCAAACTTGTGGAAGCACTTGGCGGTGAAGTTGTCAAAGTTGTATTTCTTATGGAACTTGCCGGACTGAAAGGCCGTGAACGACTTGCCGGATATGATGTTGCATCTGTAATCCGCTATGATGGAAAATAAATATTCTGAAAGATCTGGAATGGATTTTGACCAGATAGCTTCAGACTGAGTAAAAAGCAACGTTAATTCGAGGGCAGACAGGTGGGGAGATAATGGCAGATAAAAAAAATAGTACACAACCTGAGACCGGTGCAGGTCAGATAGAAAAAGAAAAACTGGAATCGGTCAAAAAGGCTGATGCAGCTGTAAAATCCATGAGCGATTTTACCAGCCCGGAAGTGCTGTATCAGGAGCTGATTTCCAGTGTGAAAAAGTATCATCCTTCTACAGATATTTCTATGATACAGAAAGCTTATGAAGTTGCCAGAGAAGCACACAAAGACCAGAAAAGAAAATCAGGTGAACCATATATCATTCACCCGCTTTGTGTTGCAATCATTCTTGCAGACCTGGAACTGGACAAAGAAACAATCGTGGCTGGTCTTCTTCATGATTCTGTAGAAGACACATGGATGACCTATGAAGAAGTAGAAAAAGAATTCGGGTCAGAAGTTGCTCTTCTGGTTGATGGTGTTACCAAGTTGGGACAGTTGAACTATTCTGCTGACAAGGTAGAACTGCAGGCAGAGAATCTCAGAAAGATGTTTCTTGCCATGGCAAAGGACATCAGGGTTATCCTTATTAAGCTGGCTGACCGCCTTCATAATATGCGTACTCTGCAGTATATGAGACCGGAAAAACAGCAGGAAAAAGCCAGAGAGACAATGGATATTTACGCACCGATAGCCATGCGTCTTGGTATTTCAAAGATCAAAGTAGAACTGGATGATCTTTCACTTAAATATCTGAAGCCTGATGTTTATTATGATCTGGTTGATAAAGTTGCACTTCGTAAAAGTGAACGTCAGAATTTTGTAGACGGAATTGTCAAACAGGTTAAACAGCATATGGAAGATGCTGATATCAAGGCGCAGGTAGATGGAAGAATCAAGCACTTCTTTAGTATATATAAAAAAATGGTCAATCAGGACAAAACAATTGACCAGATTTATGATCTGTTTGCAGTCCGTATTCTTGTGGATACAGTCAAGGACTGCTATGCGGCACTTGGCGTTATCCATGAAATGTACAAACCGATCCCGGGGCGTTTCAAAGATTACATTGCTATGCCGAAACCGAACATGTATCAGTCTCTTCATACAACGCTGATCGGACCGAACGGACAGCCTTTTGAGATTCAGATACGTACTTTCGAAATGCATAAGACTGCGGAATATGGTATTGCCGCACACTGGAAATATAAGGAATCTTCTGATGGAAAGGTCCCTGTGGACAAAAGAGAAGAAGAAAAACTTAACTGGCTCCGTCAGATTCTTGAATGGCAGAGAGATATGTCCGATAACCGGGAGTTTATGAGTCTTCTCAAAAATGACCTGGACCTTTTTGCGGACAGTGTATACTGTTTCACTCCTCAGGGAGATGTAAAAACACTGCCGAATGGCTCCACGCCGATTGATTTTGCTTACAGTGTGCACAGCGCGGTAGGAAACCGTATGGTTGGTGCCAGGGTAAACGGCAAACTTGTGCCGATTGAATACCAGATCAAAAACGGTGACAGAATTGAGATTATTACTTCTCAGAATTCCCAGGGACCAAGCAGAGACTGGCTGAAACTTGTCAAGAGTACACAGGCAAAAAACAAGATCAACCAGTGGTTTAAGAAAGAACTTAAGGAAGACAACATACTGAAAGGCAAAGAAATGCTTTCACAGTATGCAAAATCTAAAGGTTTTAAACTGAGTATCTACACAAAAAATCAGTATCTGGAATCTGTAATGCGTAAATATGGTTTCAGGGACTGGGACTCTGTACTTGCCGCAATCGGTCATGGAGGACTGAAAGAAGGACAGGTATTTAACAAACTTGTTGAAGCATATGAAAGAGAAAATCAGAAAAATCTTACAGACGAGCAGGTTCTGGAAGCTGCATCTGATTCTCAGGAAAAACTCCACATTACCAAGAATAAAGGCGGAATTGTTGTTAAGGGTATTCATGATGTTGCAGTAAGGTTCTCGAAATGCTGCAGTCCGATACCGGGTGATGAGATAGTGGGATTTGTCACAAGGGGAAGAGGAATTACAATTCACCGTACAGATTGTGTGAATGTACTGAATATGTCTGAAGCAGACAGAACCCGTCTGATCGAGGCTGAATGGCAGCCGGTAGACAACAAGGGTACCGAAAAATATATGGCAGAGATTCAGGTCTATGCAAATAACCGTACAGGCCTTCTTGTTGACCTGTCCAAAATTTTTACTGAACGTAAGATTGATATGAGAACGATCAACAGTCGTACCAGCAAACAGGAAAAGGCTACGATTTCAATCAGTTTTGAAATCGGAAGTAAAGAAGAACTTGCGTCACTTGTTGCCAAAATCCGCCAGGTGGAGAGTGTTATTGATGTGGAACGTACAACTGGCTGACAGCAGAAAGGATCATTATGAGTAAACTGGAATTGCAGAAATGCATACTTGGAAGTGTATATACAAACTGTTATTTTCTGAAAAACAAAGAAACAGGAGAAATGATCATTATTGATCCTGCAGCCTGTCCGGAAAAAATTATCCAGAAGGTAAATGAAATGCAGGGAAGACCGGTCGGAATCCTTCTGACACATGGACATTTTGATCATATTCTTGCAGCTGATGCAGTACGCCGGGAGTATGGAATCCAGGTGTATGCCTGCGCAAAAGAAGTGAATACACTCATGAATCCCGGAATAAATCTTTCTCAGTACCACGGACAGTCCGTCACTCTGCAGGCAGACATACTTTTGTCAGATCTTCAGGTTATTGATCTTGCCGGATTTTCAGTACAGATGATCGAGACACCCGGACATACAGAAGGAAGCTGCTGTTATTATCTGAAAGATGAAGGCGTGCTTTTCAGTGGTGATACAGTATTTCAGGGTTCGGTAGGAAGAACAGATTTTCCGAACGGAAGTACAGCTGAGATTGTAAGAAGTCTTCACAAACTTCTGGATGCACTGCCGGAGGAGACAGAAGTTTATCCCGGACATGATGCATCTACAACTATTGGCTATGAAAAGAGGTACAATCCATTTGTATAAAATCGGAATTTTGTTTCTCGAAAGAGAATTTGAACATGATATTTATGAACTGATAAGAGCCTTTTATCCGGAAAGCAGCCTGACTTCTTTTTACAGCAGTGAGGAAGTGACGGAATGTGACCTGTTTTTCCGGATAGAAGATCAGGATGGCTGCTGTCTGATCGGCTATGAAAATGAAGAGAAAAAAGGTGCGATAACCGCAGAATTCACAGAGGGGCAGTCTTCGGATGCCCTTATTTCTTGTGATAAGGACAGAGCCCATGCGGTTCGCAAAGAAAGAAAAGATCAGCTGAAATTTGCTCTTTATCAGCTGCTTGTGAAACTTACAGGAAAAACACTTCCCTGGGGAAATCTTACGGGTATCCGCCCTGCAAAGCTTGCAATGGGACTGATTGAATCCGGAATGAAAAATACAGAAGCTGCCCGGGAAATGAGAGAACGTTATCTTGTGAGCCCGCAGAAGACAGCACTTGCGATCACGATTGCAAACAGAGAAAGAGAAATACTGAAAAATATTGATTATGAGAATGGTTACAGCCTTTATGTGGGAGTTCCGTTCTGCCCAAGTATCTGCCTTTACTGTTCTTTCAGTTCTTATCCTCTGAAACAGTGGAAGGACCGTGTTGATCTTTATCTTGAAGCTCTCTGCAAAGAAATCCATGAAGTGGCACAGATGATGAAAGGACGTAAGCTTGATACGATTTATATCGGAGGGGGAACACCTACAACACTGGAACCATATCAGCTTCAGAAACTTCTGGATGCACTGAGTGAGTCATTTGGCTTTGACGGACTGGAAGAATTTACAATAGAGGCCGGTCGGCCGGACAGTATCACCAGAGAAAAACTGATGATGATCCGTAATTATCCTGTGACCAGAATTTCAGTAAATCCGCAGACAATGAATCAGGAAACACTTGATATCATCGGGCGGAGGCATACAGTAGAAGAAACGAAGTCAGCTTTTGCGCTTGCGAGAGAATGTGGCTTTGACAATATTAATATGGATCTGATCGTAGGACTTCCGGGCGAGGACAGACTTATGGTTGAGAATACATTGAGAGAAGTAAGAACTCTGGCACCGGACAGTATGACAGTGCATTCTCTTGCTGTAAAGAGAGCAGCGCGCCTGAATATTTTCAGAGACAGATATCAGGAAATGACTTTTGAAAATAATCAGGAGATCATGGATATGACCATGAAAGCAGCCTATGAGATGGAAATGGGTCCCTATTATCTGTACAGACAGAAGAATATGAAGGGAAATTTTGAAAATGTCGGTTATGCAAAGGTTGACAAAGCCGGGATTTACAATATACTAATTATGGAGGAAAAACAGCCGATCATAGCACTGGGGGCTGGTGGTTCCTCAAAACTTGTATTTGATCACGGAAATCGAATTGAGCGTGTTGAAAATGTCAAGGATGTTACTAATTATATAGAACGTATCGATGAAATGATCGAAAGAAAAAGAACAGGTATCAGAACCTGGCTGTGAAATTAGGAGGTGTGCCTTTTGAGTCTGGCACAACAGGCGGTGGCAAAGTCATCGGACAGAATTCTTGATCTTGATTTGTCAACTGAACTGAATCATGGAATTGTAGTCAGTAATCTTGCTTATGATGTGGCGAAAGAACTGGGGAAAGATGAAACATTCTGTTATCAGATGGCAATCGCTGGTTTGCTTCATGATATTGGCAAGCTGAAACTGACCGGATACATTGATGGTCAGGAAAAGGATCCGCTTCTGATCGAAGAACTGAAATATGTGAGGATGCATTCCGCGCTTGGATATGAAGAACTGAAAAATCAGAATTATTCGGAGACAGTTCTGAAAAGTATTCTTTATCACCATGAAAACTATGATGGAAGCGGTTATCCGGAGAATCTTTCCGGTGACAGCATTCCACTTGGGGCAAGGATCCTGAGAGTCTGTGATGTTTATGCGGCACTGAGTTCTGACAGGCCTTACCGCAAAGCATTTGATGTTGAGACAGTGATGGAATTGATGATCGATGAAATCAAAAACTTTGACATGGAAGTTTTTCTTGCATTTCAAAGAGTAATACATAACAATGAATAACAGGAGGTCAGTATGGCATTAAAGAAAAAACCGGTTACCGGTATGAAGGACATTTTACCCAGAGAGATGGAAATCCGTAATTATGTGATGAATATGATCAGGGAGACATATGGCTCTTTTGGATTTTCATCAATAGAAACTCCATGTGTAGAACATATCGAGAACCTCAGCAGCAAGCAAGGGGGCGAAAATGAAAAACTTATCTTCAAAATTCTGAAACGTGGAGAAAAACTGAAACTTGATACAGCAGAGACTGAAGCAGACCTGGTAGATTCCGGACTTCGTTATGACCTGACAGTTCCTCTTTCCAGATATTATTCAAACAATGCAAATGAACTTCCGGCGCCTTTCAAGGCACTTCAGATGGGAAATGTATGGAGAGCCGACAGACCGCAGAGAGGACGTTTTCGTCAGTTTATGCAGTGTGATATTGATATCCTGGGTGAGTCTACCTACATGGCAGAGATTGAACTGGTTCTGGCAACTACCACACTTCTCGGCAAACTGGATTTTCATAATTTTACTATCCGAATCAATGACCGTAAGATTCTGAAAGCAATGGCACAGTACAGCGGATTCCCGGCAGAAAGCTTTGATACAGTATTTATTATTCTGGACAAGATGGACAAGATTGGTCTTGAAGGTGTCGCAGAAGAACTGGAAAAGGAGGGCTTCGCAAAAGAGAGCATCGATACTTATCTTGGAATGTTCAAGGAAATCACTTCGGATATTGAAGGTGTTCGTTACTGTAAGAAAAAATTGAGTGAAGTACTGGATCCGAAGGTTGCAGAAGATCTGGAAACAATTATTTCCGCAGTTGACGCTGTAAAAACAGCAGACTTCAAGATTTCATTTGACCCGACACTGGTTCGTGGAATGTCTTACTATACAGGACCGATTTTTGAGATCGCAATGGACGAATTTGGCGGTTCTGTAGGCGGCGGCGGCCGTTATGATGAAATGATCGGTAAATTTACAGGACAGAATACATCTGCCTGCGGATTTTCTATTGGATTTGAACGTATCGTTATGCTTCTTCTGGAACGTGGATATCAGATTCCGAGAGCAGGAGAAAAGAAAGCATATCTTATTGAAAAAAATATGCCGGCTGACAAACTGCTTACAATTCTGAAACAGGCAGCCGAAGAACGTAATAATGGTGTTCAGGTAAATATTTCTATTATGAAAAAGAACAAAAAATTCCAGAAAGAACAGCTGACAAATGAAGGATATACTGAATTTGTAGAATTTTTCAGGGATAAATAAAGGAGACAGAATCATGGCTGAAAGTATGAAAGGTCTGCACAGAACATGCCGATGTGCAGAAGTAACAAAAGAAATGACCGGCAGTAAAGTAACTCTTATGGGCTGGGTACAGAAGGCACGTAACAAAGGTGGAATCGTTTTTGTTGACCTTCGTGACCGTTCCGGTATCATGCAGTTGATTTTTGAAAACGGAAGTATTGATCAGGAAGGTTTTGAAAAAGCCGGTAAATTGAGAAGTGAATTTGTTATTGCAGTTACAGGTACAGTTGAGAACCGCTCAGGAGCTGTAAATACAAACCTGGCTACAGGAGAACTTGAGATCCGTGTAGATTCTCTGCGTGTTCTTGCTGAGGCAGAGGTACCGCCTTTCCCGATTGAGGAAAACAGTAAAACAAAAGATGAAATCCGTCTGAAATATCGTTATCTTGACTTGAGAAGACCTGACCTTCAGAGAAATATCATGCTGAAGAGCAAAGTCTGCCAGCTTACCCGTAAATTCTTTACAGAAGAGGGATTCCTGGAAATTGAGACTCCTATGCTTGGAAAGAGTACACCGGAAGGGGCAAGAGATTATCTTGTACCGTCCAGAATCCACCCGGGTTCTTTCTATGGACTTCCACAGTCTCCACAGCTTTACAAACAGCTTCTGATGTGTTCCGGATACGATCGTTATATCCAGATTGCACGTTGTTTCCGTGACGAGGACCTTCGAGCTGACCGTCAGCCTGAATTTACTCAGATTGATATGGAACTTTCTTTTGTAGACGTTGATGATGTCATTGATGTCAATGAACGTTTCCTTGCATATCTTTTCAAAGAAGTGCTTGATGTTGATGTAAAACTTCCAATCCAGAGAATTACATGGCAGGAAGCTATGGATCGTTTCGGCTCTGACAAACCTGACATGCGTTTCGGAATGGAACTTCATGATGTAAGCGATGTAGTAAAAGACTGTAATTTTGTAGTATTTAAGGGCGCTCTTGAAGCAGGTGGTACAGTTCGCGGTATCAATGCAGAAGGTCAGGGCACAATGCCACGTAAAAAGATTGACAAACTGGTTGAATTTGCGAAAGGTTACGGTGCAAAAGGCCTGGCTTACATTGCAATCGGAGAAGACGGTACACGTAAATCTTCTTTCGCAAAATTCATGACAGAAGAAGAGATGGATGCTCTTGTTCAGGCTATGGATGGAAAGAACGGAGATCTGCTTCTTTTTGCAGCTGATAAGACAAAACTTGTATATGACGTACTTGGTGCACTTCGTGTGGAACTTGCGAAACAGATGGATCTTCTTGACAAGAATGAATACAGATTTGTATGGGTAACAGAGTTCCCGCTTCTTGAGTGGAGTGAAGAAGAAAACCGTTATACAGCAATGCATCATCCATTTACAATGCTTATGGATGAAGATATACCGTTGATCGAAAGCGGAGATCTTGGAAAAATCCGTGCAAAAGCATATGACATTGTACTGAATGGTAATGAAATCGGTGGAGGAAGTGTTCGAATCCATCAGAATGATATTCAGGAAAAAATGTTCGAAATGCTTGGATTCACAAAAGAAGCTGCTCATGAACAGTTCGGTTTCCTTCTGAATGCATTTAAATACGGAGTTCCGCCTCACGCAGGACTGGCATACGGCCTGGATCGTCTTGTTATGCTTATGGCGAAAGTTGACAGTATCCGTGATGTCATTGCATTCCCGAAAGTTAAAGATGCTTCCTGCCTTATGACAGAGTCTCCGAGCAGGGTAAGTGAAGACCAGCTGGAAGAACTTGGCCTGGAAGTTGCTCCGGAAGAAGAAAAAGAATAAACAATAACAAAAGACCTGTATTTCCATGAATGCTATGGAGTACAGGTCTTTTGCTGTGTTTTTGTTATATGTAGTTGTTATTCGCTTTCCTGAGAAACAGGGGTACTGCTTAAAGTACCGAAAATTGCTGAACCAATTGCAGTATTACTGTCCTGAAGTTTCCAGGAAACACCGTCATTCATGAGATGGAAAACGGCAGAGGAAGCAGTTGTTGCCGTATTTTTCTCGATATTATTCAGAAGCAGGTTCAGGGAAGTTGTATATCGCTTGGTGGAACCGTCAATTACTGCATCAGGAGAAGAAAGATATGTGTCAAGTTCCTCCTGATAGGCAGATAAAATTGCGTTACTGTCAAAGGTTGTTATGGCAGCTTCAACAACTGCCGTATAACTTTCTGTTTCACAGCTGGTAATTTTAAAATCAAAATTATTATGGACCTGTTCGACAAGTGCTGCCGCAATTGAATTTTTGTCAGAATCGGCAGAATTCATAAGGCTTTCCAGGCCGAGATAATTTCCCATCTGTTCGGTATCCATTTTTTTGAGGGTTTTCAGGTAGACGGTCAGTGTATCTTCCGGTGAAAGGAGATCACTGTCAGACAGATAAGTCATAAGTCCGCCGACAAGGTCATTTTCCAGGGTGTGTGTTCTCTGGATCTCCCACACTTCACTGTCTGTTCCTGTATCTTTCAGAGTGATGGTACAGTCACGTTCTACAGTATCATACTCATTCTTTTTCAGAAGTTTGTCCAGAACAAGATAGCGGTCTTCAAGTGAAGGGGAGCTTTCTTCTGTGGTCAGTGAATCAGAAGCAGCAGCCTGAAGTATTTCGGAGCGAAGGAAAGCTTTTGCATAATCAGTGGCAAGCTTCCGTGCATCTATAGTGGTAAGTTTCAGAGATGCAGAGGCTTCTTTTTTATCCGTGTCGACGTTTATGGTAAGAATTTTGTAGTTGAAATCTTTAAAAAAGAGAGAAAAAACTTCCTTTACTTCCTTGGAAAGTTCAGTATCTTCAGTTGCGTCAGGAAAAAGTTCTTTGTAGGATACATATTTCCGGGTCGTGTCAGTATCCAGATTTTTGAGTAAATCCAGTTCATTTGTGATTACACCTTCTACATCTGTCTTATCTGTGTGGGAACAGCCGGTAACAGTGATGACGGCCAGAATAATCAGAAGAAAGGGTAACAGACCTTTTGCGATCTTCATAGGTATCTTTCCTTTCAAAAATAGTCCCTGTTATTTTACCAGATAACTGAGAAAAAGTCAAAAAATCGGTGATTTCGGCTGATTTATAAAAGAAAAAACAGTGAAAAAAATGTGAAAACTGAAGGGATTTCCCAGAGGACTTTTCTTTTAAAGGCTAATCTGATATTATATATAGAGTCAAAACACCTGTTACAGAAGCAGTTATTTAATGGTGTAAAATATAAAAAAGTAGTTATTTTAAATGGTAACAAAACAGTCTGGTGTATTTTTTATGATCCAAACTGAGGAGGAAATAAATCTATATGAAGAAAAAATTACTGATTCTTCTTGGAATTCTTATTATTGGAGGAGGAGCCGGCGGTGTCTGCTGGAAAATGGGCCTCTTCGGACAGGAACAGGTTTCCGGTGATGCAGTTTATGTATCTGAGGTAAGTGCTATCACAGGAGAGGTTTCAGGGGTTACTAACCGCTATGCAGGAGTAGTGGAACCTCAGGAAACCGTACAGGTAGAACTCGAAAGCGGACGTACTGTAAAGGAAGTGCAGGTAAAGACAGGCGAACAGGTCAAAAAGGGCCAGCTTCTTTTTGAATATGATCTCAGCAGTATCCAGCAGAGCCTGGAGGAGGCGCAGCTTGATCTTGACCGTCTGAAAAATGAGGCTGCCAGTCTGCAGGAACAGATTGCAACTCTTGAAAAAGAAAAGAAACAGGCAAGCAAGGACAGTCAGCTGTCATATACGATTGAGATTGAAACAAATAAGATGAATCTCAAAAAAAATGAGTACAGTCAGAAAAGTAAATCAGCAGAGATAGTGAAACTTCAGAATGCTACCGGAAATACAGAGGTACGAAGCAGTATTGACGGTGTGATTCAGAAGATAGATACTTCAAAACTTTCATCAGAAGACGGAGATGAGGTTTCAGATGACGGCACAATGGACGATTCCGATATGTCTTCAGGTGCTTCAGAAAGTGACGGAAGCAGTGGAAATGGTTTTATTACAATCCTCAGTACAGGTGCTTACCGTGTAAAAGGAACTGTAAATGAGCTGAATATTCAGAATATTGTAGAGGGGGAGCCTGTTATAGTTCGATCAAGGGTTGACAGCACACAGACCTGGAAAGGAACTATGGGAACTATAGATAAGGACACTGCGTCCTCAAGCAATAATAACAGCTATTCATCTTATTCAGACAGCAGTGATGATTCACAGACATCTTCCAGTACATATCCGTTTTATGTAAATCTTGATTCTTCTGATGGTCTCATGCTGGGACAGCATGTATATATTGAGCCTGATGAAGGTCAGGAAGAAAAGAAAGCTGGACTCTGGTTGAGTGAAGTTTATATTGTTGATGCAGATACGGAAAACCCGTATGTATGGGCAGCAAATGATAAGAAAAAACTGGAAAAGAGATCCGTGATCCTCGGACAGTATGATGAAAATCTCGGAGAATATGAGATTGCAGACGGACTTTCCAAGAGTGATTATATTGCATATCCGTCAGATAGCATTAAAGAAGGTCAGGCTACCACAACAAACAGTGAGGCGGCAGACAGTGTGGATATGGAACCAATTGAGGACAGTTATACGGATGATTTTTCAGAGGATGATTTCTCTGAAGATGATGGATCATATGATGGCGTTGATGAAGAATATGAGAGTGATGATGATGGTACAGTGATCGATGATCCGGAGATGCTGGATGAAGGTGATGAAACAGAAGATTACTCCTATTCCGATGAAGATTCAGAAATTACAGATGGTGACGAAGATTCATTAGATACTGATCTTATGCCGGCAGAAGATGATACGGAGGAAGAGGAATGATTCTTCAGTTAAAAAATATATACAAAGATTACCAGCAGGGGAAGATGATTGTTCCGGTACTCAAGGATATAAATTTTTCCATGGAAGAAGGAGAGTATGTGGCAATCATGGGACCCTCCGGTTCAGGTAAGACAACGCTGATGAATATCATAGGTTGTCTGGACAAACCAACCAAGGGTGAGTTTTTGCTGGATGGACAGAATGTAAACAAATGTACTGAAAATGACATGTCAGATATCAGGCTGAATAAGATAGGATTTGTTTTTCAGAGCTTCCACCTGCTTCCCAGGCAGTCTGCACTGTCTAATGTGGAAATGCCGCTGAATTATGCAAAAGTCCCCAAGAAGGAGCGTAAAGAAAGAGCGCTGAAAGCTCTCGACAGAGTGGGACTTGCAGACAGGGTTGACTTTAAACCGAATCAGCTTTCCGGCGGTCAGATGCAGAGGGTTGCCATTGCAAGAGCAATTGTAAATAATCCGAAACTGCTTCTGGCAGACGAACCAACGGGTGCACTGGACAGCAAGTCAGGTGCTCAGGTTATGGAGCTCTTTCAGAAACTTAATGATGAAGGAGTTACTGTCCTGATGATCACTCATGATCCGGATATAGCTTCCCACGCCAAACGGGTAGTCATGATCCGCGACGGGGAGCTGAGGGAAAAAGAGGTGAAAGAATGAAGAAAAAAATCATCATAGGTATTCTAGTAGCTGCCCTGATAGCAGGAGGAGCTGCCGGCGGTGGCGTATATTATAGAAAGTCTCACCAGAAAACAGTTTCAGTAGTCAGTGTGGATAGTCTGGCTGGTCAGTATTATGCAGAAGATACAAATCTGGATGGAACTATCACGACCAGTGCAGTGCAGAATATCAGTGTTGATAAGGATATGATCATTCAGGAACTGTATGTTTCCAAGGGCGATTCTGTAAGTAAAGGAGATAAGCTGATCTCTTTTGATATGACTCTTGTGGAAATGGAACTTAAGATCGCAAAGCTGAAACAGCAGCAGCAGGAACAAAATCTGAATAAGGCTATCAACAGGCTGAACAGTCTGAAAAACGGCGGACCAATAGAAGAATCTGATGGAGATACTACAGATACTTCTTCAGATTTGTCCACTGATACTGATACAGACACAACAGGAGATGAAGATGACGTCGAAGCGTCAGCAGCAGGAAGCGTTTCTGGGGCATATCTGGCGGCTGTTATGAGACCGGTACTCGCAGCTGCTGATATATTTACTGATGAGTTCACTGATACAGAAGAAACGCAGAGTGCTTCAGCTCAGATTGAAGAGGAAAGCAATTCTGCAACAGATGGAAACTCAGAAACAGGTGATTCTGACAACGGAAATGCAGATACCTCGCAGGATGAAATCAGCGTAGATTTCAGTTCTGACGAAGACGATATAAATGGCAGTGGCGGCAATGCTGATGGAAGTAACAGTGCGGATACACCTGATATTTCTGCAGATACAGATACATCTGAAACAGAAGATACAGATGAGAGTGACCTCACTGGGGAGGATATCTCTGATATCATAGAAGATACAGATCCGGGATCGGATCCAGGAAATTCAGATATCACAGATGGTGAGCCGAATTTTTATCAGGTTCTGGACAGCGATTCAATGCCTTTTAAGGGAAAAGGAACAAAGAAGAGTCCTTATGTATTCCTCTGCAGTTCAGCAAAGGGATACGTGACAGCGAAGGGTTCTTTCCTGAACAAAATGGCAGGTTATAAAGATGATGGAACAAAAGATTTCGGAGTAGACGGTTACTGGTATAAACTGGAATTTCATCAGAATGATACGATTACAGATTTTACAAATCGTAAGGAATCCTGCACAGGATATTATCTGATTGATGGAAGCCTTCTGGATAAGATGGTGGATGAAAATTCAGAAGTGGAATTCAGTCTTGATGAAGCATCTCATTATGAGAAGGAAGATCCGGATCCCGGTGGAGGCGGAGATGGAAGTGATGACAGCTCATCTACTGTTTCCAGAGCAGATGCCATTAAGATACAGCAGATGAAGATTGACAGCCTGAAACTTGATTTAAGGGAAAGTAAGATCGAAATCGAAAAGCTTGAGAAAAAAGTAAAAAAACAGACGATTTACAGTAAGCTGGATGGAACTGTGGCAAGAGTCGGCGATCCGGTGACAGGCTCTTCGAGCGGAAATTATTTTATGACAATCAAAAATAAAGATGGATTTTATGTAAAAGGAACTGTCAGCGAACTTATGCTGAATCAGGTAAAAGAGGGCACGAAACTCCAGTGTTCCGGTTCTACAAATTTTGAGGCAGATGTAATCTATGTGTCAGATTATCCTGTATCAGGAGACAGTTACGGAGGAAGCGGAAATCCCAATGTTTCTTATTATTCTTATCTTGCCTCCATACCTGACAAGTCAGTAATAGTATCGGAAGACGACTGGCTTACAGTTACATTGAAAAGCGATTCACAGCAAAACGGAATTGTTCTGGACAAGGCATTTGTGCGTTCTGAGAATGGAGTAAGCTATGTCTACAAAGATGACAACGGAGTTCTGAAAAAACAGATTCTTAAAGTCGGTGGAAATGTAAATGGCGGTTACAGCGTTCTGGTAACAGGTGGCATTTCAAGAGATGACAAAATTGCTTTTCCCTATGGTGATACGGTAAAAGAAGGTGCAGCTACAGAAGAAGTTTCGCTTAATGATTTTTATGGTTATTAGAAAGGTGGAGCATTATGATTGAAAATTTAAGGATATCCATTCAGGGAATCTGGTCACACAAAATGCGTTCCTTTCTTACTATGCTGGGTATTATTATCGGAATAGCATCTATTATTGCAATTGTATCAACAATCAAGGGAACAAGTGAACAGATTAAAGAAGACCTGATTGGTTCAGGAAATAATACAGTTACAGTGAGTTTGTATTATGGAGACGATACTTATGATCCTGAATATGGGATAGGCGGGAGCAGTCAGCCACCGATCCTTTCCGATGATCAGAAATCAGATGTAATGGATGCCTCTCATGTAGAAACGGCAACATTTTTCTATTCACGTTCTTACACAAGTAATGTATATTACCAGAATACCAGTTTCCAGGGCGGCACAGTCTATGGAATTGACCAGAATTATCTTGAAACCTGTGGATACCAGGTTCGTTCTGGAAGAGGTTTTATCAAGAAGGATTATGATGAGATCCATAAAGTTGTACTGGTGGACAGTAATGCTGCGGAGACTCTTTTTCCAGGGGAAGATCCTCTGGGGAAAACAATTGAGATTGGCTCAGAACCATTTACTGTGATAGGAGTGATTCAGC
Organism: Blautia sp. HCP28S3_G10; assembly: GCF_052065235.1. Classification (NCBI taxonomy): domain Bacteria; kingdom Bacillati; phylum Bacillota; class Clostridia; order Lachnospirales; family Lachnospiraceae; genus Blautia; species Blautia sp. HCP28S3_G10. The sequence goes on from NZ_JBQHUL010000005.1 coordinate 26,523, forward strand.
AGAGCGACAGTCATCTGCCGAATATTTCCACGATTGACCAGTATTATGAGTATTCTCAGGTTGTAACAGGTGCAGTAATGATTCCTGACAAATGCTGGCCTATGGCATTTCAGTTTGATGAACCTGAGAATGTAGTCATAAAAGCAGACTCCACTGACAATATGAGCAGTGCAGGGAAGGCGGTCGCAGATATACTTAATCAGGGAATTGACAGCAATACATCAAAATTCAAATACAAGGCAGACGATGTTATGGAACAGGTTAAGAAACTGCAGAATCTCAGTCAGAGTACCAATAATCAGTTGATATGGATTGCAAGCATCTCGCTCCTTGTTGGTGGTATCGGTGTAATGAATATCATGCTTGTTTCTGTTACAGAGAGAACAAGGGAAATTGGTTTGAAAAAGGCAATCGGGGCAAGAAAAAAGGTGATTCTGTTCCAGTTTCTGACAGAAGCTTCCATGCTGACAAGTATAGGAGGCATAATTGGTGTAATTGTGGGAATTGTTCTGTCGAAAGTGGTATCACAGCTCTCAGGAGCACCTACGGCGATCAGTGTACCGTCTATCATAGGATCGGTGCTGTTTTCTACACTGATTGGAATTATATTCGGACTGCTTCCTTCTGTAAAGGCGGCAGATCTTAATCCGATCGATGCACTTCGAAGTGAATAAATAATTACAAAAGCAGGTACTTTCAGTCAGTGAGGTGACACCTCAAAGGCAGAAAGTATCTGTTTTTGTAATATTTGAATAAAAAAACTGTTATCACCTTTCATTTTTTCAATTGTGATACAGACTAAAATGTGCTAAACTATAACCAGTATGCAATTAATCAGGAAGAACCAGATGAGGAGAATACAGTATGGGAAAAATTGCAATAGTAACTGACAGCAACAGCGGTATTACTCAGGACGAAGGAAGAGTCCTTGGTGTCTCTGTGATTCCGATGCCTTTTTATATTAATGAAGTAATGTACCTGGAGGGAATTACCCTTTTACAGGAAGAATTTTATGAAAAACTGAAAAATGATGAGCCTATCTCCACATCCCAACCCGGACCAGCAGATGTCTGTGGTTTGTGGGACAGACTTCTGGAAGAAAATGATGAGATTGTTCATATTCCGATGTCCAGTGGATTAAGTAATTCATGTGAGACAGCTATGGCTCTGGCGAGAGATTATGACGGTAGGGTACAGGTTGTAGATAACCAGAGAATTTCTGTAACACAGCGCCAGTCTGTTCTGGATGCGCTCGAACTTGTGAAAGCAGGATTCAGTGCGATACAGATTAAAGAGAGACTGGAAGCAGAAAAAATGGAATCCAGTATTTATATCACACTGGAAACGCTGAAATATTTAAAAAAAGGTGGACGTATCACACCTGCGGCAGCAGCTATCGGTACAGTTCTGAATTTGAAACCGGTACTTCAGATCCAGGGAGAGAAGCTGGATGCCTATGCAAAAGTCAGAGGCAAAAAACAGGCAAAACGTGTCATGGTAAAGGCTATAAAAGAAGATTTTGAGAATCGTTTTGCAAAATATGTCGAAAGTGGTGAAATGTGTCTGGAAATGGCATATACAGGAAACAGGGAAGAAGCAGAAGAATTCAAAAAAGAAGTTGAAAAAGAATTTCCGGGAATGGAAATCCAAATGGATCCTCTGTCATTGAGCGTAGCCTGCCATATCGGACATGGCGCACTGGCAATAGCATGTGCCAAAAAGGTAACAGTATAAAGGGGTAAGAGTATGAAAAAATTAATGGAATTAATGGCGGAAGAACTTGCTTCTGCTTTTGAAAAAGCGGGATATGCATCGGAATATGGAAAGGTAACAGTATCCAACAGACCTGATCTCTGTGAATTTCAGTGTAATGGAGCAATGGCAGGTGCAAAAGCATATAAAAAGGCTCCGTTTATGATTGCAGATGATGTAGTGGCATTCTTAAAGGACAGTAAGATTTTTTCTATGGCAGAAGTTGTAAAGCCTGGATTTATTAATCTCAAAGTAAAAGAAGAATTCCTTGCAGATTATCTGAAAAAAATGGAAGCAGATCCTAAATACTCAGTAGAGACTGCAAAAGAGCCGAAAACAATTATCATTGATTATGGCGGACCGAATGTTGCAAAACCTCTTCATGTAGGACATCTCCGTTCAGCTATTATCGGTGAAAGCATCAAACGTATCGGAAGATATGTAGGACATAGGGTGATCGGTGATGTTCATCTTGGAGACTGGGGACTTCAGATGGGACTTATCATTACTGAACTTAAACACCGCAAACCTGAGCTGGTTTATTTTGATGACAGCTACGAAGGAGAATATCCGAAGGAAGCACCGTTTACGATCAGCGAACTGGAAGAAATTTATCCATGCGCAAGCGGTAAATCAAAAGAGGATGAAGAATACCGTAATGAAGCTCTTGAGGCAACTCATCAGCTGCAGCAGGGAAAACCAGGATACATGGCGCTGTGGAATCATATCATGCAGGTTTCTGTGACAGACCTTAAGAGAAATTATGCAAATCTTAATGTTGACTTTGATCTCTGGAAAAAAGAATCTGATGCACAGCCGTATATTCCGGACATGGTTCAGAAGATGAAAGATCAGGGATTTGCATATGAAGATCAGGGAGCTCTCGTTGTAGATGTCAAAGAAGAAACAGATACAAAGGAAATCCCTCCGTGTATGCTTCTGAAATCAGATGGTGCCTCTCTGTATACAACCACAGACCTTGCAACGATTGTTGAACGAATGAAACTGTTTGATCCTGATGAGATTCTGTATGTGGTTGATAAACGTCAGGAACTTCATTTCATTCAGGTATTCCGTTGTGCAAGAAAAACAGGTCTTGTAAAAGAGAATACAAAACTTTCTTTCCTTGGATTTGGTACGATGAATGGCAAGGATGGCAAACCATTCAAAACAAGAGAAGGCGGCGTTATGCGTCTCGAAAATCTTATCGCAGATATTGATGAAGAGATGTTTGATAAAATTGTAGAGAACAGAAGTGTCAAAGACAAAGATGCAAGAGAGACTGCTGAGATTGTTGGCCTTTCTGCTATTAAATATGGCGATCTTTCCAATCAGGCTACAAAAGATTATATCTTTGATATTGACAGATTTACTTCATTTGAGGGAAATACAGGACCGTATATCCTTTATACTATCGTAAGAATCAAATCTATCCTGAACCGCTATAAAGAAGAAGGCGGAAATCCGGATGCAGGTCAGATTCTTCCGGCAGTAAATGCAAGCCAGAAAAATCTTATGCTTGAACTGACAAAATTCGGCAGCACTGTTGAAAGTGCTTTTGAAGAAAAAGCGCCGCATAAGATCTGTGCATATATTTATGAAGTGTCCAATGCATTTAACAGCTTTTATCATGAGACAAAGATCCTCAGTGAAGAAGACCAGGCGCAGAAAGAATCTTTCCTGAAACTTCTTGGACTTACAAAGAGTATTCTGGAGACAAGTATTGATCTTCTTGGATTTTCCGCACCTGACCGTATGTAATGCATTGCATGACGCGCATCTCGCAGCAAGAATGCAGAGGCATTCTTGAATTAACAGCCTTATTCCCAGGAGTAGGGCTGTTTTTTATAAAAATTTCAGAAACAAAAAGTACATTCTGTGCTATAATCAAAGAATAATAATTCTGCTGCCGGTTTTCTCCGGTTCGTATTCCACAAAAGAGAATGATAATAACCGAATAAAAGGAGATGGTTTTATAAATCTTACTGGGATGATCCTGAAAAGGAGATACTGTATTCTGGAACAGATCGGACAGGGAGGAGAAGGCTCCATGTACCTTGCCAGGGATCTGGAACTTGGGACTTTACGTGCAGTGAAGGTACTGCCGCTTACAAGCAGCAGGGAGGCAAAACTGCTCAGACTTCTGGAACATCCGTCACTTCCGAAAATGTTTGATTTTGCAGAAAAAGATGACTGCTGTTATCTTGTTATGGAATATATTCACGGGAAGTCTTTTGCACAGCATCTGAGAGAGGGAAGAGAATTTTCGATGAAGGAAATTCTGTCTGCAGGCAGAACTGTACTGGATATTCTGGGATATCTTCATACAAGAAAACCGGCAGTCTGTTATGGTGACATGAAACCGGATAATCTGATGCTCTCGGAAACCGGGCGGATCTATCTGGTGGATTTCGGGAGTGCAGTCACTGTCCGTGGAGTATATCCGAGAGAATGCAAGGGTACTGTCGGGTATGCCGCACCGGAACAGTATAAGGGGAAAATGAGCGCAGCCAGTGATCTGTACGGGCTTGGAAAAACGCTTGAGAAACTTTGTGGCAGGAATCGCTGGAAGTATTTTCTTATGTGTCCTCAGTTTGGATATTTTATATGGAAATGTTGTCTTACTGATGAAAAGAAACGCTGGAAAAATACAGGAGAGGCTGCGTTATATTTGGAGAAAATCGAGCCTGTGAAAATAAAGCTGAAAACTGCACTGTTTCCGGCAGCAGGTATTCTTGCTGTTGTTTTGCTGCTTATGACAGGAGGACATGGACATAAAGAAATGCCTGTCATGGAGCAGATACTTTCTCCTGTCACAGCCTGTTACTATTCGTTTGAGTATAGGAACGGGAGTCGTGAACTCCGGACTGCAGCAGAACTGAATATTGAAAAAATCCTGCAGCGTTTACTGAAAGTATACAGCAATAAAGAAGATCAGATACGGATACTGGAACTTCTGGCTTTGAATGGAGAACTGCAGGCTGCCCCCGAAAAAGCAGAGGCTTATTACAGTCAGCTTCTTATGTATGAACCGGAATATGGAAATGGATATATAAAATATGGCAGATATCTGTGCAGACAGAATAAGACTGGCGAAAGCAGTGAAATACTGAAGAAACTGAAAGAAAAGCAAAAAGAAAATTTTGAGATTCAAAAAAATACAGATCAGGAGGCGTTAAGGTTATGGGAGGAAGATCTGGAGTCATAAAAAAAATTCTGCTGATACTGGTGATTTGGGGAATACTGTCTGTTGGATCCGGAGAAAAACAGATAAAGGCAGAAGATGCTTTGTGGGAAAATCAGGGAGAATGGGGCACAGATACAGGAAATGATTCAGAAGAAGATAATGGGGAATGGAATAATGAGTCTGAATATTATGAAGAAAGTGACAGTCTTCTGGAAGATAATGAGAAAGGGTACTGGCAGCAGGGAGGATTCAGCGACAGTCCTGATGAAAGTCGTGGAAACGGAAACAACGAAAACCAGACAGTGAATAAGGCATATGGGAGTTATGAAACCAGCAGTGAATATGGAAATAAAAGTAATACACCGGAAAACAGCCAGAATATACAGACTGAAGATTCAGCAGATATTCTGACATCAGTGACATCGATGCCAGAAAATAATACCATACAGGTAACGGCAACTCCATCGGTATCTGCGGAACAAAAAAATGCTTCAGAAGTGACACCTGAACCGAAGGTGACAGTAACTCCGAAAGAGACAGTAACTCCGAAAGTAACAGTAACTCCCGTGGCACCAGTAACTGCGACTGTAACAATGATGCCGGAGACATTACCTGAGGAAAATAAAACACTGTCTCCAAAACTTTATTTCTGGTCGGCAAAAATCGAAAAAGGTTCACAGGCAGAAATCCTTATGAATCCAGGAACAGAAAGTGAACTGATCTCTGCCAGAATCAACGGGCAGGAACAATCCTGGAAACGATACGGTAATAAAGTGATTCTGAAACTGGAACAGCATAAGCAAAGTTGTATAGAACTTACATTTCTAGGCATAGAAGAATTATCATGGACGGAAAGAAAAAACAATGTTATACTGTGCTATAACATTTTGTAAATGATTTGTAACTGTGAGGATACTGAACAGTTACAATAATTCTGAAAATACAACTGGAGGATATTATGTATAAAGCAATTTTATTTGATCTGGATGGGACTCTGACAGAATCCGGCGAGGGCATTACGAAATCTGTACAGTATGCACTTGGAAAACTTGGAAAACCGGAAGAGGATCTGGAGAAACTGAAGGTATTCATCGGACCACCTCTTATGGAGCAGTTTATGAAATACGCAGACCTTGATGAAGAAACTGCAAGAAAAGCGGTTGAATATTACAGGGAACGTTATTCAGAGAAGGGAATCTTTGAAAACAGACCGTATCCCGGAGTTGAAGATATGCTGAAAGAACTGAAAAGAAAAAAATATCTTCTGACAGTAACTTCGTCCAAACCGGAATATTATGTGAAACAGATCCTTGATCATTTCCAGTTGACCGGATATTTTGATGAGATCGTAGGCAGTGAAATGAATGGAAAACGTACCAATAAGGCAGAAGTGATCGAAGAAACTCTCTCAAGACTTCATATGTCTGATAAACGTGATCAGGTGATCATGATAGGTGACAAAGAGCATGATGTGTTTGGCGCACGTAAGGCAGGTCTTAAGTGTATTGCAGTTTCTTATGGCTATGGTACAGAAGAAGAACTGAAAAATGCAGCTCCATTTAAGACAGTTGTATCAACAGATGAAATTCTTGATTTTTTCGCCTGAGCCCTCTTCGCAGACAGAGTCATATACGACATATTTGGAGAGTCCTGTATCCCTGTGGAATCCATTTTCTGGTTTCACAGATTGTAGGATATGCGGGACTCTGGATTCTTATGAAGATGAACGGAGGGGGGAGTCAGGTTTATTATGATAATGCAGTGCTTCTGACAGGGATAACGGGAATACTTGCTATGCTTCCCTGTCTGTATTTATACAGAAAAGATCATATTGCGAGAAAAGCAGGTGCGCTGATTCCGCAAAAAACAGCGGCAGGAAAGCTGACTGCAGGTGAAGTGACACTGATATTTGTTATGGGAGCTGCATTTTCCCAGTTTGCAAACATGTTTGTGGCGCTTTTGCAGTCATTTATTGATTATCAGGAATATCAGGAAACAATGGATCAGATTACAGGTAACAAAAGCCTTGGTTTTCTGATCATCTGCATGGGAGTGATCGCTCCGATCGCAGAAGAAGTGGTATTTCGGTGGCTGATCTATCTGAGACTGCGTGATTATATGAAAATGGGCGCTGCAGCAGTAATCTCCGGACTGATTTTTGGTATTTATCATGGAAATCTGGTACAGGCTGTTTACGCCAGCATACTGGGAATGGTGTTTGCATGTTTTCTGGAACTCACCGGAAATCTGTGGACAAGTGTTTTGCTTCATATGGGAGCAAATATCTGGTCGCTGGTATCGCCGTATGTTGTACAGTGGCTGATGGAGGAATATGTTTTAAGTATTTTTCTGATGGTTTTATTGTTTATCGTTGTAATGGTTTTGGGTACAGGTTATTTTATCAGAAAATCAGAATCAGTCTATGACAGAATTATATAGAATACGAATAAGTGTTTCTGCCGGAAGTGGTGGAGGCACTTTTTTATATTTATTTTAGAATTATTAAGAAATATATAATTGTATTAATGGAAAGTATATGGTAACATAAGTGTATTAAAACAATTAATACACTCAACACACAAAAAGAAAGGGGGATGTTCTTGATCATTTTAGATTATCAGGACCGGCGGCCAATATATGAACAGGTCACTGAGAAGTTCAGAACACTGATCTATCAGGGTGTGCTTTCGCCTGGTGAGAGGCTTCCTTCTGTAAGACAGATGGCTATGGAACTGTCCATAAATCCCAATACGATCCAGAGAGCATACATGACGATGGAACAGGAGGGTCTTATCTATCCGGTAAAAGGTAAAGGGAATTTTGTTGCGGATATCTCCAGTATCCGGCAAAAAAGCAAAGAGGATTTTTACAGAGAATTCCGACAGATCATCAGTAAAGGCATGAAACTTGGCATTGAAAAAAATGAGCTTCTTGATTTGGTACAGAAAGAATTTGAGGAGGGGAACAGATGATAGATATCAGGGAATGCAGCAAGTCCTTCGGGTCAACTGAAGCTGTGAAGAATGTTTCCATGCAGATAGGAGAACGGGAAGTATTCGGACTTGTCGGCAGCAACGGTGCAGGAAAGAGTACACTTCTTAGGATGGCAGCAGGTGTACTGAAACCGGAACAGGGAGATGTACTGATTGATGATATGCCTGTATTCGATAATGAAGAGGCAAAACAGAATGTTTTTTATCTTTCTGATGAATGTTATTTCCCGGCAAATTATACACCGGCAGATATGGCTGAATACTGCAGCCTGTTTTATCAGAAATTTGAAAAGCAGCGATTTATAAAACTGATGCGTCAGTTTCAGCTTGATGAAAAGCAGAGGATCAGTTCTTTTTCAAAGGGTATGAAGAAACAGCTTCAGATTCTTCTGGGAATCAGTGCAGGGACAAAATATCTTCTGTGTGATGAGACTTTTGACGGGCTGGATCCTGTAATAAGGCAGGGTGTAAAAAGCCTCCTGGCATCAGAGATCATGAGCCGTGATTTTACACCGGTACTTGCTTCACATAACTTAAGAGAGCTGGAAGATATCTGTGATCATGTGGGGCTTCTGTATCAGGGAGGAATGCTTCTCAGCAAAAGTCTGGAAGATATGAAATTTCATATTTATAAAATACAGTGTGTACTTTCGGACAATGAGAAAGAAAAAGAATTAAGAAAAGAACTTGATATTCTGAAAATGAATCATCAGGGTTCGCTCCTGATTTTTACAGCAAGAGGGACAAGAACAGAGATTATGGGAAAAGTTCAGGCAAAGAATCCTCTGTTCTGTGAAGTGCTTCCATTAAGTCTGGAAGAGATATTTATCAGTGAAACGGAGGTGGCAGGATATGAAATCCGGAATTTATTCTTTTAAACATATAAAGACAGAGTCCAGGGGAAACTGGTGGATTCCCGCAATACTTTTGCTTGGATTCCTTCTCGCATTTCCTGTTGCAGAACTTCTGATGCTGGGAAACTGGAAAGATATTGGATATACTGCAGAGCAGATGGATATTCTTTATGAAAATCTGTGGAGAGACGGAATGGTTCTTACAGGTGCGGCAGTTGCTGTGATTGCTGCCATATGCAATGGAATTAACGGCTTTCAGTATCTTTATTCCAGGAAGAAGACAGATTTTTATCACGGCCTTCCTGTAAAACGGTCGAGGATGTTCTGGCAGAAAGTATATACAGGGCTTATTTATTACCTGATCCCATATCTTATAATGGAATTTCTGGCAGTATGTATTGGTGCCATAAAAGGATTTTTCAACCTGAAACTGATGCTTATGGCGGTACAGCTTCTGGGTATTCATCTTCTGATTTATCTTCTTATATACTTCTGCATTGTACTGATCATAAGTATTACAGGAAATGCACTGGCCGGAATTCTGAGCGCTGTTTTCATTGGAGCATACAGTGGTGTTTTAAGTATTCTGCTGGGAATTTACGGGGAGACTTTTTTCAGAACATATTACAGGGCTGATGTATACAGTATTGTGGGAATCCTTGAGGGAACTTTTTCTCCGGGAGGACTGGTAATGCAGATGCTCCAGAAATACAGAACTGGTGAAAGTTATAAAATCTGTCTGCTTGTTCTGGTAGTGACGGCTCTTCTGATGGAGCTTGCCAGACTGGCCTATGTAAAAAGACCGTCGGAAGCTTCCGGAAAAACTATGGTATATAAATGGACAGAAGTAGTGATACGTTTTATGGTCGTGGTACCATTTGGGCTTGGAACCGGCTGGATTTTTTATGGACTGACTGTCGGAAAAACAAGGATGATCTGGTGGATTTTCGGACTTCTTCTTGGAACGGTTATATCACATGGCCTGATGGAAACTGTATATCAGATGGGTTTTCATGGATTTTTCAACAAAAAACTTCAGCTTTGTATTGCAGGGATCCTGGTTATCATCTGCGCATTTGGATATAAACAAGATCTGCTTGGATATGACCGTTATTGTCCGAAACAGGAGGATATTGCATCTGTGAATGTAGGAATGATGTCATTTCTGTCGGATTCAAATGCTGTAGTCGAAGAAAACAGCGATGGAAGCTACAGTGTCACAGAAAGTTATAAATGGTATAATCCGGCATTTACGCTGTCTGATAAAAACGGTGGTATAGGTGATGAAACTTATGAGGCACTGAAAGAAGCAGCAGCCGGTACGAGAGAATTCAGCAGTGAAGTCTATCATGGAAATGCATATAGTGTGTATGTAAAATATATCCTGAAATCCGGAAGGAATATCTGGAAAAGCTATGTGCTAAAAGATGAAGTGGTGGAAAAACTTCTGCGTGGTCTTTATAATGAAGAAAATTTCAAAGATCAGAAATATGATTTCCTGAAACTTGATCCGAAGTATATTGACGAACTGGATCTTGTGGCAGCAGACAATGTTTCTCATACGTTATATAATGACAGTGACCGTTCAGAAGGCAGAAAAGAGTTCATAGATGCTCTGAAAAAAGACGTGGAATCTGCAACGACAGAAGAGCTGATGTCAGTACCGACAACAAGGCTGGATATCATGTACAGACTGCCGGGAAAAACTGATGCAGATCATATGTCACCGGATCCGCAGTATGATACTTCCGTGTATGGAGACTTGAGCATCTATGTATATCCTTCTTTCAAAAATACACTTGAAATTCTCAGAAAAACAGGCTATCCTCTTTCCATAGAAGAGCTTGATATCACAAAGGTCAAAATCCACTATACAGATCTTGATGATGACGAGAATCCGGATGAGATCGTAGAATATGATTCTTCGGAGGAAATAAAGAAGCTGGAAGCCGCAATGTCTCTGGGAACGGTTGGTGTTTTTTCAAATGCACGGTCAGAGATCGTAAGTAATCTTACAGCAGAGCTTGAAATAAAAGATCATGAGAATACAGTCATCGCAGATCTTCTGAAAGACAGACTCCCTGATTTTGTTATAAAGAAGATGCAGGAAAAGGGAATGGAAGTGGAAGAGTCCACGATAACGGAAGCAGCTGTGATCGGTGGAGCAGATGAACCTACAACAATAGAACTAAAATAAAGGAAATGAGATTATGGCAAAGGCAGTAAGACTGGACAAGTTTCTTGCAGATGCGGGAAAGGGTACCAGAAGCGAAGTGAAAAAGTTTATACAGAAAGGGCAGGTACAGATAAACGGTCTTACTGTCAGAAAGCCGGAGCAGAAGGTTGATCAGGATAAAGATCAGGTAGTGCTGGCCGGAGAGACAGTCGGTGCTGCACCGGAGTTTGTTTATTATCTTCTGAATAAACCGGCAGGCTGTGTCAGTGCAACGGAAGACAGGCATGATCCTACGGTTATGGAATATGTACCCTCTGACAGAAAAGGACTGTTTCCGGTAGGACGTCTTGACAAGGATACGGAAGGCCTGCTTCTTATTACAGATGATGGCCAGCTGGCGCATGAACTTCTTTCACCGGTGAAACATGTGGATAAAACGTATTTTGTAAGAGTGGAAGGGCAGGTTACAGAGGAGGCTGTCAGGAAGCTGGAGACAGGTCTGGATATTGGTGAAAATAAGCTGACTTTACCTGCGAAGGTGAAAATTGTGGGAGGAAGTGGATCTTTTTCTCAGATAAGTGGACAGGAGGATCTTGTACCGCATGTGCGTGTGGAAAATCTGCCGGAAATTTATACAGAGCTTTATCTGACGATCAGGGAAGGAAAATTCCATCAGGTGAAGCGCATGATGGAAGCTGTGGGAACTCCGGTGATTTATCTGAAACGAATCTCCATGGGACCGCTTACATTGCCCGATGACCTGAAGAAGGGTGAGTGCAGGGAGTTGACGGAGGATGAGATTGCAGCACTGAAGCGTCATTAGAGATTATCAAATTATGGATAGAGTACCGTGAATCATATGGCAGAACAGGTGTATTGAATTCCGCACGTTAGAACAGCATTCCTGTGCAGGATCATAAATAACACTGCGTTTTCTATTCGATGCATGCGCTTATTTGCTGCCAGTCGCCCGGAACTCGCTTACGCTCAGACATCGGGCTTGGTGGCAGCAGCTTGCCTGCATCTCATAACGAAAGCCTCGCGGGCATTTATGCTCTCTGCACAGGAAGTTGTTCTGCCTGTGTATTCAGAATATCTGTATGTTTCATAAAATCTACTGACATAAACACAGATATATATAGTTGTGAAAAGTGATTATATGAGGACAAGGTAATGCAGAATCTACAGACTGTTTGCAAACGGTTGTGAAGTAATTGTAATTTGTAGACTTGCAATTTGCATAGATCAGGCAGAGGACATTCTCAGAAGGTGGACTGAACGCTCACGAGGATTTCGTCATGAGGTGCAGGCAAGCTGCCGTCATGAAACCCGATGTCTGAGCGTAAGCGAGTTTCGGGTTTCTGATGGCAAATAAGCGCATGCGCCGAATAGAAAACGCAGTGTTGTTCAGGTTGCCTTCTGAGAATGTCCTTTGCCGTGAGTTATACATCACATCAGATAATCAGCCGTAAATACAGAAAATAATACAAAAAATCCCCGAAACCCTCTTTACACAGAGGGTTTTACTGTGCTATACTCTAGAAGTTGCAATGTGCGAAGAACCGCACAAATAAAAATCACATACAGAGATTCCGATGGATGGTGCCCTGACGGTGTGAAGGCTGGGTCCGGATAGAAAATGATCTGTATGGAAGAAATTAACCAAAAAGGAGAACAAACATGAGCGTTATTTCAATGAAACAGCTTTTGGAAGCAGGTGTTCATTTCGGACATCAGACAAGAAGATGGAACCCTAAAATGGCTCCGTACATCTACACAGAAAGAAACGGAATCTATATCATCGACCTTCAGCAGTCTGTAGGTATGGTAGACGATGCATACAACGCAGTAGCTGATATCGTAGCTAACGGCGGAAATATCCTTTTCGTAGGAACAAAGAAACAGGCTCAGGATGCTATCAAAGTAGAAGCAGAGCGCTGCGGACAGTTCTATGTAAACGAAAGATGGCTTGGTGGAATGCTTACAAACTTCAAAACAATCCAGAGCCGTATTGCAAGACTGAAACAGATCGAAGCTATGGAAGCTGATGGAACTTTCGATGTACTTCCAAAGAAAGAAGTTATTGAATTAAGAAAAGAACTTGCCAAACTGCAGAAAAACCTTGGCGGTATCAAAGAGATGAAACGTCTCCCAGACGCAATCTTCATCGTTGATCCTAAGAAAGAAAGAATCTGCGTACAGGAAGCTCATACATTAGGTATCCCGCTTATCGGAATCTGTGATACAAACTGTGACCCAGAAGAACTGGATTACGTAATCCCGGGTAACGATGATGCAATCCGTGCCGTAAAACTTATCGTTTCCAAAATGGCAGATGCTGTTATCGAAGCAAATCAGGGAACAACTGAAGCTGAAGAAGCAGAAGCTGAAGAAGCAACAGAGGAATAATTGATTTTATTTCATTCCAGGAGGAGAATACAATGGCTATTACAGCAGCACAGGTAAAAGAATTAAGAGAAATGACTGGCGCCGGAATGATGGACTGTAAGAAAGCTCTTACAGCTACAGAAGGCGATATGGACAAAGCAGTTGAATTCCTGCGTGAAAAAGGTCTTGCTACAGCTCAGAAAAAAGCAAGCCGTATTGCAGCAGAAGGTCTTTGCAAGACTCTCGTTGCAGAAGATGGTAAGAGCGCAGTTGTTGTAGAAGTTAACTCTGAAACAGACTTCGTTGCCAAAAACGAAAAATTCCAGAACTATGTTGCAGAAGTTGCAGCACAGGCACTTACAACTACAGCAGCAGATATCGACGCTTTCCTTGCAGAGCCATGGGCAGCTGATACATCCAAGACTGTAAACGATGCTCTTGCAGCTCAGATTGCAGTTATCGGTGAAAATATGCACATCAGAAGATTCGCTCAGGTTAAAGAAGACAACGGATTTGTTGCTTCCTATACACATATGGGTGGAAAAATCGGCGTTCTTGTAGACGTTGAAACAGATGTTGTTAACGATGCAGTTCAGGAAATGGCTAAAAACGTAGCAATGCAGATCGCAGCTCTGAAACCGCAGTACACAAGCGACAGCGAAGTAAGTGCTGAATACATTGAACATGAAAAAGAAATCCTTCTTGCTCAGATCCAGAACGATCCTAAAGAATCCCAGAAACCTGAAAAAGTTATCCAGGGAATGATCACAGGACGTATCAAAAAAGAGCTGAAAGAAATCTGCCTTCTTGATCAGGTATACGTTAAAGCAGAAGACGGAAAACAGTCTGTTGCTAAATACGTAGAAGAAGTTGCAAAAGCAAACGGCGCTAAGATTGCAATCAAAGGTTTCGTTCGTTACGAGACAGGTGATGGTCTTGAAAAACGTCAGGACGATTTTGCAGCTGAGGTTGCAGCACAGGTAGCTGGCAAATAAATAACCCAGTAATTTAAGAAAGGCCCTGAAAACCTTATAAACACCATATTTCAGCGTGGTTATAAGGTTTCGGGGCTCTTTTTTTACATTTAGCGGCTGACCTGCTGTGTATTTTTTTGACTGTTTTCGTAATGACGGCTGACGTCCTCTTTGGTCATGTTCTTTAATTCATTTAGAAAATCCGCTTCATTGTTGTGGGTAGAGCGGATATAGAGTAACTGGTTAAATAAATCGTATGTCATAGCGGATCTCCTTTCGATAAGTATTGCTGTATATAATACTGGTTTCTGTGAATCTTAACTTTGATATGATAATAGCGCAATTGAGTAGAAGAAAAAATAGATATATCGCCGGAAATATGGTAAAATAACGCCAGAAGAATAAATGAGAGAAGAGGGCAGAAATATGTTCCCGGAAGATCTGATTCTTACTTCAGGAAATAGAGAAGAGATTTTTGAAATGCGGCCGGATTACCCGTTCTGCATCAGAGATGTAATCTCGAGATATGGAGAAAAACAGCTGGCTCCCTGGCACTGGCATGAAGAACTTGAGTTTGTATATATCAGAAAAGGTGAGCCAGAATATCATGTTGCAGGAGCGAGTATAAAACTCAGAGAAAAAGAAGGCATTTTTATAAACAGTAATGTAATGCATCAGGTGATAAATACATCTCAGACTGACAGATGCGAATATCTGGTGTTTATGTTTCGCAGGAATTTTCTGGCAGAGGAAGGAAGCCTGCTGGATAAAAAGTATGTTTTGCCGGTAATAAAGTCGAATAATCTTCAGGCGGTTGTTTTGAAAAATGAAAATATTTTACAGAAAAATATTCTTGAACAGCTGCGTAAAACAGAGCTTATTGAAAAAGAAAGACAATATGGCTATGAAATGCAGATCAGAAATGCTTTTGCAGATATGTGGATCAGCTTTCTGCATATGCTGAATGTAAGGCCGGAGGGTGTAAAGCAGCAGATTCCTGAAAAAGAAGAGAGGCTGAAAAAAATGCTGACCTATATTCACCAGGAATACGAAAATGAACTGTCACTGGAAGATATTGCAAAAGCGGCAGGTGTCAGCAAAAGAGAATGTCTCCGGTGTTTTCAGGAAGAAATCCATATTACTCCATTTAATTATCTCAAGGACTATCGTCTGCAGAGGGCATGTATTGCCCTTAAGAATACGGAGGATACTGTTACATCCATTGCACAGAACTGTGGATTTAATTCTTCCAGTTATTTCGGAAAAGTGTTTCGCAAGAGCATGGGAATGACACCTTATGAGTTCAGAAACAAAGGAGAATCATGATGCAGGAAGAAATAACATATTTTATTAATAATGACTGTATTAACTGTGGGCTGTGCGTAAAAGCCTGCCCCGAACATTGCATAGACGTATACAAAAAGCCGGCGGTCATTGACCAGAGCAAATGCAGGCATTGTGGAAGCTGTGCAGAGGTCTGCCCGCCGGGTGCGATCAGGGACTGGGATGAATAATCCGGAGTTTTTTATAATGCTGTATTCCAGTATCGGGTTGCCAGGGAAATAAAATCCTTCATGGGTTCACTGAGATAACTGCCTTTTTTTATGCGCATAAGTTCTCTGGCCCCATCCATATAGATATCCTCTGCCGGGGTGCGTGTCCAGCCGGAACGGACACGGTTAAAAAGCGGAGAACCGATTTCCTGTTCCAGCCGGAGAAGCTGCTGATTGAGGGCAGAAGGTGTAAGGTATAGTTTTTCAGCCGCTCTTGTGACATTTCTTTCTTCATCTATTTTTAGTATATATTCAATTTCTTTCAGATTCATAAATATCTTCCTTTTGTAAAAAAATAGTAATATTGAGATAAATAGATACATATCGACATTTTGAAATGGTAAATATGCCTATAAATAATTAAAAAAATTAACAGTACATAAAAACTATTAAATTTACTTAATAATAAAGGCGTGCGATGACAATAACACAAACAGAGAAAAAAAGAAAGGGAAAGAGCTATGAATTACGAAGAAGAATTTCATATGAAAGACAGTAAGTACCCAAGCAGTACACTTACAAATGGTCTTGGAAGATCCGGGCAGAGAGCTTTGCTTTATGCAACAGGAATGGATGAAGAGGATATGAAAAAACCATTTGTAGCTGTTATTGGATCTTTCAGTGAAATGGTAGTGGAAGCACATCACTTTGACGCTATGGTTCTTCTTGCACAGGCAGCCTGTATTGGAGCTATGTCATTCGAAAAGGGCACATCCAATGGAAGTGCCTTTTTACTTTTTGAAAAAATCTGGTTTTTCTGATAGAATGAAAAATAGTTTTATAAATATAAGGAGGGGAAAGAATAATGTTTGAAATAAGAAAAGCAGAAGCAAAAGATCTGAACAGAATAAAAGAAATCTATGGGACAGCCAGAAAATTTATGAGGGATAACGGGAACTCTTCCCAGTGGGGAGGCGGTGATGCGCCAGAACTTCTTCTGGAAGATGATATAAAACTGGGACAGTTATATGTACTGGGAGAGGGGGAAATCCATGCCTCTTTTGCATTTATAAAGGGCGAGGATCCTATGTACCGGATAATTGAAGACGGAAGCTGGATAACAGACAGTGAATATGCGGCAGTACACAGAGTGGCAAGTGACGGAACAGTTAAAAATGTACTGAACAAAGTCATGGAATACTGTAAAGAACAGATTCCGCATATTCGGATTGATACACATGAAGATAACAAAGTCATGCAGCACGTACTCGAAAAAAATGGATTTGAGCGAAGAGGAACCGTGTATGCGGGTGACAAAACTCCCCGAATTGCGTTTGAGTGGGTCGGAGAATCTTTAAAAGATGCATAATTATTACAAATATACATTTCAAATGTGATTAAATTTGTGATACAATGGAATACAAAGTTGCTGTATTAAAGTGAACGGCAGCACAAATTGGTTAGGAAACAGAAAGGAAACATAAAAATGGAACAGGGAAAAATTTTTAAATTTCATAATGACCTTGATACAGATCAGATCATTGCGTCTCAGTATCTGCTTCTGCCGAATCTGGATGAAATGAAGGGGCATGCGTTTGAATCACTGGATCCTGATTTTGCCCAAAAAGTAAAACCAGGAGATTTTGTTGTCGGAGGAGAAAATTTTGGCTGCGGTTCTTCCAGAGAACAGGCACCGGGTGTCCTGAAAGCGCTTGGTGTAAAGGCTGTTATCGCAAAATCTTTTGCACGTATCTTCTTCAGAAACGCTATCAATATAGGACTTCCGGCAATTGTCTGTAAAGATCTCCCGGATGAAGTTCAGACAGGTGATTCCATGGAACTGCATATGTCAGACGGAACAGCAGTTGCAAACGGTAAGACATATACATGTACAAAACTTCCTGAATATATGCAGGGAATCTTGAATCAGGGCGGCCTGATCGCATCACTGAACAGGGAGGAGAACTAATCATGGGAATGACAATCGCAGAGAAGATCATTGCAGCAGCAGCCGGTGTAGACAGTGTAAAACCAGGTGATATCCATACAGTAACGCTGGATCGTCTTATGAGCAATGACGGAACCACACATCTGACTGTAGATATGTATAATAATAAATTAAAAAATCCACACATTGCAGATACAAAAAAGCTTGTTTTTATTGTAGACCACAATGTGCCGTCTGACTGCCCGAAAACAGCTGCATCACAGAAAAAGATGAGAGATTTTGCAAAAGAAAACAACATTGATTTCTGGGAAGGTAAAGGCGTCTGCCATCAGGTTATGATTGAGAACTATGTGCGCCCGGGCGAACTGATCTTCGGTGCTGACAGCCATACCTGCTCTTATGGTGCACTTGGTGCATTTGGTACAGGTGTCGGATGTACAGATTTTCTCTATGGCATGGTAACAGGCACTTCATGGGTACTTGTACCGGAATCCGTAAAATTTAACCTTACAGGAAAACTTCCGAAAGGCGTTACGGCCAGAGATCTGATTCTCACGATCATCGGTGAAGTCGGAGCCAACGGCTGCAATTATCAGGTAATGGAATTTACCGGGGAAGGTGCAAAGACCTTAAGCATCAGTGACCGTATGACACTTTGCAACATGGCCGTAGAAGCCGGTGCGAAGACAGGTATCTTTGAGGCTGATGAAAAGGCAATGGAGTATCTGAAAGAGCATGGACGTGAACCGAAGGCAGTATTTCACAGTGACCCGGATGCAAAATATGTAAGAGAGTATACATTTGATCTCAGTAAGGTTCGTCCTGTTGTTGCAAGACCTGATTTTGTAGATAATGTGGTTCCGGCAGAGGAAACACGTGGTATCAAGATCAACGAGGCATTTCTTGGATCCTGTAATAATGGACGCATTGAGGATCTGCGTGTGGGAGCGGAAGTGATCAAGGGTAAGAAGGTAGCAGAAGGAGTTCGTTTCCTGGTGGTACCTGCAAGCCAGATCATTTACAGACAGGCGCTGAAAGAAGGCCTGATCGACATTTTTATGGAAGCAGGGGCTATCGTTATGAATCCGAACTGCAGCGTATGCTGGGGAAGCTGTCAGGGCGTTATCGGTGAAAATGAAGTACTGATCAGCACAGGAACACGTAACTTCAAAGGACGTGCAGGTCATCCAAGTTCCAAGGTTTATCTTGGTTCAGCAGCGACTGTTACTGCATCTGCGATCAAAGGTGAAATCGCACTGGAATCAGATTTATAATAAGACGAGGTACATATTATGGAAAAATTCACAGGAAAAGTCTGGGTACTGGGAGATGATATTGATACAGATATTATCATTCCTACAGAGTACCTGGCACTTAAAACTATTGATGATATGAAACAGTACGGATTCAGTCCTCTTCGTCCGGAACTGGCAGAACAGATCCAAAAAGGTGACATTATTGTAGCCGGTAAGAACTTTGGCTGTGGCTCATCCAGGGAACAGGCACCGGAAATCATTAAAGCACTGGGAATCCAGTGTGTGATTGCAAAATCTTTTGCAAGGATCTTTTTCAGAAATTCCATTAATAACGGACTTCTTCTGATCGAACAGCCGGATCTTTACGATGATATGAAAGAGGGAGATACAGTTACTGTTGTGATGAATGAACATGTAGATTATAATGGCAAACAGTATCCGATCGCTTCTCTGCCGGATAACCTGATGCATATCATTCAGGAAGGCGGGCTTGTAAAGGCCATGCGTAAACTGAACGGACTGGACCAGGAAGGAGAAGAGTAATGGGTGAGACAGTTATTGAAAAAATCATAAGACATAATACCGGTAAAGCAGTAAAACCGGGAGATATTGTGACAGTAAATGTAGACAGAGTCATGATCCATGATATTTTTATTCCTTTTGTTGCTGAGAAATTTGAAGAAATGGGATTTAAGAAATTATGGGATCCGGATAAGGTTGTGCTCATTTATGACCATCTTGTGCCGGCAAGTCAGCTGGATGATACAAGACATTTCCATGAGGGAGATGCTTTCGCAGCAAAATATGGCATGAAAAATGTACACAGAAGTGACGGAATCTGTCACCAGCTGATGACAGAAGCAGGTTATGTAAAACCTGGTGATGTTGCTTTCGGTACAGACAGCCACACTACAACATACGGCTGTGTTGGTGCTTTTTCTTCTGGAATTGGTTATACAGAAATGGCGAGTATTCTGGGAACAGGAACCATGTGGATCAAAGTTCCGGAAACTATCAAAGTAGTGATCAACGGTGAACTTCCATCTAATGTAATGTCAAAAGATGTAATCCTCCGTCTGATCGGAGATCTTCGGGCAGATGGTGCTACTTACAGAGCACTGGAATTCTCTGGAAGCACTATTGAAAATATGTCTGTGGCAAGTCGTATGACAATGGCTAATATGGCAATTGAGGCAGGTGCAAAATGTGCATTATTTACACCTGATGAAAAAACAGCGAAATATTGCGGTATTGAACTGAATGATTATCAGAAGAGCCTGAAGGGTGATGAAGATGCAGTTTATATGAAGACAATAACTTATAAGGCAGAGGATTTCGTTCCGGTAATGGCTTGTCCTTCTCAGGTTGATAAGATCCGTGATGTAAGCACTCTTGAAGGCACTGAGATTGATCAGGTATTTATCGGTTCCTGTACAAACGGACGTCTGGAAGACCTTGCTGCTGCAGCAGAAGTTCTGAAAGGCAAAAAAGTAGCTGATTTTGTAAAACTGATCGTAACACCTGCCAGCCGTAAAATTTACAGACAGGCTATCGAACTTGGAATCATGGATACTCTGGCAGAAGCAGGAGCTATGATCACACATCCGGGATGCGGTCTTTGTTGTGGCCGTGCAGGCGGCATTCTGACAGACGGAGAGCGTGTTGTTGCAACAAATAACCGCAACTTCCTTGGACGTATGGGAACATCCAAGGTAGAGATTTATCTTGCTTCTCCAAAGACAGCAGCAGCCTGTGCAGTAGCTGGAAAAATTGTTAAACCTGAATAAATCTGATATAAATCAGATTAGATTTCAGCAGTCCGGAGCAGAAAAGAGCGTGGAGTTTTGTCATAAATTCCATGCTCTTTTTTATTGGTCAGCATAAAAAAATATTATTCTTGACATATGAGTGATTTAGCACTATAGTAAGATGCAGTAACAGCAATAGCGAGATGAAGTTTGCAGGAAAGAGACTGATGAAGTCCGCCGAAGGAGTAAAACTCTCAGGTACCCGTATTGCCGGGCAGAAACTGTAAATGGATCGTATCTCTGGAGACACCTGTTAAATCAGGGGCCGAAGGTGCAAGCGACGTGGTTTACGTCTTGAATCTCTCAGGCAAAAGGACAGAGGATGCTTATTTTACATCCATTTATTTTATTATCCGATTCAGGATAGTATGTGTCTGATCTTCAGAATTTCTTATCTGTTCTCAGAGAGAACGATCTTTTTAAATCCCTTTTATGCTGAAAACTAAATACACATAAAGGAGAACTTTTTGAGATGTGGGAAGCTATTAACAATTTTCTGGTATTTGTAGACGACAAGGTTTGGGGCGTACCGCTTATGATACTGATCATGGCCGGCGGACTTCTTCTTACCTGCAGACTTGGACTTCTTCAGATTCGCAGACTTCCGCTGGCACTGAAGTGGATGTTCAAGAACGAAGAAGAAGGCGATGGAGAAATTTCCAGTTTTGCAGCGCTCTGTACAGCATTAAGTGCTACAATTGGTACAGGTAATATCGTAGGTGTTGCAACAGCTGTCTGTGCAGGTGGTCCCGGAGCTCTCTTCTGGATGATCGTAGCAGCATTCCTTGGAATGGCAACCAAATTTTCTGAAGGTCTTTTGGCAGTTAAATACCGTGTGGTTGCAGAAGACGGACACAGCCTTGGTGGTCCTTTCTACTACATTGAAAAAGGTATGGGAATGAAATGGAAATGGCTTGGCAAGATTTTTGCATTCTTTGGTGTATGCGTAGGCCTTTTTGGAATCGGTACTTTCAGTCAGGTAAATGGTATTTCCAGTGCAGTGCAGAACTTTTTTGATCCAGATAAAACAAACTGCATCAATATCCCGTATCTGGGACAATATTCTATAGCAGTTGTTGTTTCTTCTCTGATTCTTGCAATCTGTGTGGCACTTATCCTGATTGGTGGCCTGAAACGAATTGCAACAGTAAGCCAGATCATCGTACCGTTTATGGCAGTTATTTATATTGTTATTGCAGTTGCTCTGATCATCTGCAATATTACAGAAATCCCTGCAGCAGTTGTAACAGTTGTAAAAGCAGCGTTTAATCCTCAGGCTGTAGCCGGTGGTGTGGCAGGAAGTATGATCGTGGCAATGCAGAAAGGTGTTGCACGTGGTATTTTCTCAAATGAAGCTGGTCTTGGTAGTGCGCCGATCGCAGCTGCAGCAGCTCAGACAAAAGAACCTGTACGTCAGGGTCTGGTGAGCATGACAGGTACATTTATTGATACTATCGTAATCTGTACAATGACTGGTCTTTCTATTGTACTGACAGGTGCATGGAAAGTAGATGGACTGGAAGGTGTTCAGGTTACTACATATGCATTCCAGCACGGACTTCCGCTTCCGGCGAAGTTTACAGCATTTATCCTGATGCTCTGCCTTGTATTTTTTGCATTTACAACAATCCTCGGCTGGGATTACTACAGTGAACGCTGTCTGGAATATCTGACAGGCGGCCATAAGAAAACAATTCTTACATACAGATGGCTGTATATCCTGGCAGTATTTATCGGACCTTACATGACAGTAAGCGCTGTATGGACGATCGCAGATATCTTTAACGGACTTATGGCGATCCCGAATATGATCGCACTGTTTGCATTAAGCGGTATTGTTGCAAAAGAAACAAAAGATTTCTTTAAAGCAGAAAAACATAAACTTTAATTTTTATATCAATATAAAAAAGAAACACAGCTCGAATTTCCTCCTCCCTTATTCGGCTGTGTTTCTTTTGCTGTGTATAGAAGCATCACACCGAATAATTTCAGAAAAAGAGAATTTTCGGACACGTAACGCTTGAGCAGGATACAGGCAATTCTGTTATTCTGTTACTGCTCAGCTGTTCGTTCGCGAAAACTTCCACTCATAACCGCCAGCTAACAGTTTCGGGGTGGATGTGGCAAGCCTGAAATATCAGACAGCTGTAAAAAGAAATTGGAGATGTCAGCTGGGCAGATTTCAGAAAAGAGAATTATCCGGACCGTAACGTGTCCGGGAATTCTACTTTTCTGAATAATGTCCCAGCGTCATATCATATTCCATATCTACCTGTCAAGTATTTTCAGGCGCCGCCCATTCGGGGCTCCCGAAAATACTTGACATCCCCACAGCAATCCTGTAATATAGGAAAGGATTATGATTAACGTTAACGAAAGCAATACAAATACGAATCATTTTTCCAACTGCCGTAACGAATCAGCACAGTTTCTGACCGTCCTGAATTCTGCGACAGCTTTTTTTATGTAACTACAAATGGATTGAGGGAAATGCAAAGAGGTAATCATTGCTTATAAGGAGGAAAAAGCATGAACTATGACGTGATAATAATCGGCGCAGGACCGGGAGGAATATTTGCAGCATATGAATTAATGAAAGAAAAGCCAGACTGCAAAGTCGCTGTTTTTGAAGAAGGATATGCCCTTGAAAAAAGAAAATGCCCGATTGACGGCAAAAAAATAAAAACCTGCATCAACTGCAGAAGATGTTCCATCATGTGTGGCTTTGGCGGAGCAGGAGCGTTTTCTGATGGAAAATATAATATCACCAATGACTTCGGTGGAACACTGTACGAACATATCGGCAAAAAAGAAGCCATTGATCTGATGAAATACGTAGATGATATCAACATGGAATACGGCGGAAAAGGCACAAAACTTTATTCTACGGCAGGAACAAAATTCAAAAAACTCTGCCTTCAGAACAAACTGAACCTTCTGGATGCATCCGTACGCCACCTGGGAACAGATATCAACTATATTGTACTTGGAAATATGTATAATGCAATGAAAGATCATGTGGACTTTTACTTTGACACTCCGGTACAGAAACTGGAAATTCTTGAAAACGGCAGATTTCGTGTAATTACAGAAAAAGAAACATACGAATGCGAGAAATGCATTGTTTCTGTAGGAAGAAGTGGAAGTAAATGGATGGAAACAGTCTGTAAAGAACTCAACATTCCGACAAAATCCAACCGTGTGGATATCGGTGTGCGTGTAGAACTTCCGGCAGTAATATTTTCTCATCTTACAGATGAACTGTATGAGAGCAAGATTGTTTACCGTACAGAGAAATTTGAAGACAATGTCCGTACATTCTGCATGAATCCAAACGGAATAGTAGTAAATGAAAACACAAACGGAATCATTACTGTAAACGGCCATAGCTATGAAGGCAGTGACAAAAAAACAGAAAACACCAACTTCGCACTTCTGGTGGCAAAACACTTCTCCGAGCCGTTCAAAGACAGTAACGGATATGGTGAAAGCATTGCACGCCTTTCCAATATGCTTGGTGGTGGTGTTATTGTACAGCGCTTCGGCGATCTGGTACGAGGAAGAAGAAGTACAGTAAAACGTATTGAAGAAGGACTTGTAACACCTACACTCAGCGCAACACCAGGAGATCTCAGCCTTGTACTTCCGAAACGTATTCTTGATGGTATCATGGAAATGATCTATGCATTGGACAAAGTTGCACCGGGAACTGCAAATGATGACACACTTCTTTATGGTGTGGAAGTCAAATTTTACAACATGGAAGTTGAGATTGACGAAAATCTGGAAAGCTGCCACAAAGGCCTTTATGTGATCGGTGACGGAAGTGGTGTGACACATTCACTTTCTCATGCATCAGCCAGCGGTATCTATGTGGCAAGACATATCGCAGATCAGAACTGAACAAACAGATAAATAAGATATAAAAATCCCATAAACCGAACAGGTATGTATCTGCAAACGATATATATCTGGTCAGGTTTGTGGGATTTTTTATAGCCACCGTTACTGTTTTAGTGAACCGTAATGCTGTAAGAATGAGAAAAACTCTGGCCTGGTTCTGTTTTATTGATATCCTGTTTTTCAGAAAGTTCTCCATGGTAGCCAAAGTTATCGCAGCGTCCCATCCATGGCTCCAGGCAGACAAATGGTGCATCAGGCGATTTTGACCAGATTCCAAGGCTAGGGAAACCGGCACAGTGCATTTCAATATAAGGGCTGCCGTCAGGAAGAGTGATCCCTACATGATCGACCTGTCCACCGTCGAATACAAGTGCATCATTATCAAACATATGATCTGTGATCGGGCAGGTCCCATCAGTACTGAGTTTAAGTTTATGAGTTTTGTCAGGATGTACAGTTCCGGTAGACATATCTACCTGACAGTAAACGAGATCGGTTTTTCCGTAGAAATTCAGGTGATACTGACTGCGTTTGGTATCAGGCAGAATCGGAACAAGAAATCCAGGGTGGCCGCCGATAGTAAAGTACATGGTTTCATCATCTTTGTTTACAACTTTCCAGATTACATTTAAAGTTCTTCCGTCAAGTTTGTGGGTGATATAAAGTTCGAAATCAAATGGCCAGGAAATTTTTGTGTTATCATCAGATTTCAGAAGATGAGTCACAGAGGAAGAAGTTTCTTCAATACAGGTGAATTCTTTGTCTCTGGCAAAACCATGCTGTCCGGATTCGTAAGATACTCCATTGATCAGGCAGTGATTTTCGTAATAACGTCCCACATTGGGAAAAAGTACAGGAGCATGACGGTTCCAGAATCTGGGATCTGCAGTCCAGAGAATCTGGCGGTCTTTTTCTTTATCATAGATTTCAGTAAGTTCAGCGCCGTGGTCATTAATACAGATACGAAGTTGATTATTTTCGATTGTGTGTATCATAACAGAACCTCCATTTATTTATAAAACCAGTATAACAGAAAGTCAGAAAAATAACGATGGATTTTTACTATTTCTTGAAAAAACAACAAAAATATAGTAAATTGATAGTAAGAAAATTCAAAGGTTATGTAAAAGGGGACAGAGATATGAAAAGTTACAAAAAAGTATTATGCAGTCTTATGGCCGGGCTGATGATTGTAACAGCAGCACCGGCTGCAGTGCCGGAGATCGGTACAGTGACAGTAGTTCAGGCAGCTTCTTTTGGAACTCCGAAACTTGTTTCAGCAAAAGCTTATGGAAAGAAAAAAGTTACTGTTAAATGGAAAAATGTCAAAGGTGCAGCCGGTTACCGTGTGCTTAGAAAAGAAGGTAACGGAAAATGGCAAAATGTAAAAGATGTTTCCGGAGCCAAAAAGACTTCCTGGTCAGACAGAAAAGTAAAGACAGGTAAGAAGTATACTTATACGGTACGTGCTTACAAAAAGGGGAAGAAGGCTTTCAGCAAATACAATAAAAAGGGTATTTCTGTGATCGCCGGTCTTGGCACACTGAAATTAAACAAAACGAAAATCACGGTTCCTGCAGGCAGCGCATATGATCTGAATATTAAAGGCACAAAACTTAAAGCAAAATGGAAGTCCAGCAACAGTAAGGTCGCTGCTGTAAGCCAGACAGGAACTGTGACAGCAAAGAAGGCTGGAAAAGCGATAATTACAGCCACTCTTGGAGGAAAGAAATTTACCTGCAAAGTGACTGTCGGTAAAGCTTCACAGTCCCAGTCGCAGATAGCACAGAATTATATAAAACTCAAAAAATATATTGAAACAAAGGGAAAGACAGACACAGACGGAAATAAAGTAGTACTGGAAACACACCAGGAAGGCAATGATTTTTATGTGGTTGGATTTAAATATTTCAAAGCCAGAGATCTTATAAACTTTGGCGTAGGTTATAAGGATATGGCAGAAGATGTAAGCAGTACAATAGATGTTTTTGCCAACTGTGCAAAAGATAATACAGTTCAGGCTCAGTCAGTTCTGACTTATCAGAAAGACAGTGTCAGCACACTGGTAAATTTCCCTGCGTCTACATATACAAGAGCAACAAACCTTGTGTTCCGCTATGAAAACGGAACAAAGGCAGAAAAAGAAGTTCAGGAAGCAGCCAATGCAATGATGCAGGAAGGCTTTCCGATTGTAAACAACAGTCTTAAAGCAACAACAGGACTTACACTGAAAGACCTTGGATTTACCTCATATAAATAAAACTGAATAAATAATACAGAAGAGATGTCGGCTTGATTTTTTGAGACTGGCATCTTTTTGTATATAAATTACAAAAAAATATTGTAGAAAGTGAAAGGATTTCACAAAAAAGGCCTTTATATAAGAAATAATATATCGGATGTGAGATGACTCCCACCTCTGTAGGTGGCGAGCAACAAATCAGTATCAGTGGTGGGAGTCAATCCCCCATCTGATATAGCCTCCGGCAGGATTGCAGAGATGCGCAGAAGAAGTATGTCATGCATTGCATGACGCGCATCTCGCAGCAAGAATGCAGAGGCATTCTTGAAAAAGGGGAGTGGCATCAGATGATTACAGAAAAGAAACGGCAAAATACAGAAAACCCCAAAAATACCAACAGGTCACAGGTAAAATGGTACCGCAAAAAATGGCTCAGGATAACAGCTCTCTGCCTGGCGGCAGTGCTTGTCATATCTGAACTTGTGATCCATTATACTTCGCAGCAGACAGTGCAGGCAGAACTTGGACCACAGATGCTGATGGACGCTCAGGTGCAGGAAGTACTGAAAGATCCATTAAGGCTCCTCAGGGCATTTAAAGAGGCGAAGGGGCAGCTTCAGGATAAACAGCAGAAATTACTGGAAGCCTGTGATCAGGCAGAAAAACTGATCAAAGAAGAAAAATATGAAGAAGCGATTGAGCCCGTGGATTATCTTCTGAAAGAAATGGATCTGACAGAAGAAGAAACCATACAGATGAAGATGACGAGAACAGCACTCTGTTTCTCCAGTGGACGGTTTGATGAGGCGATGGAGGGCTGTACAGAGCTTATAGATCTGGACCGGAGTGAGAACGGATATTATTATTTCATGAGGTCCATATGCAGCATACAGAAAGAAGATTACAGACAGGCAAAACAGGATCTTCTTGAAGCACTTGATCACGGATATGAAGATGAGGCACTTTGCTATGTACATCTTGCTTTCTGTGATAATTACCTTGAAGAATATAATGATGTTCTGAAATATGCGTCACTGGCTGAGAAAAAAGGAGCAGATGAGATTTATCATCTGACGCTGGTATATCTCATGGCAGTGGCAAGTCTGAAAGAGGAAAAATTTCAGGACAGCATTTCCTATATTACGGAACTGTTGACAACAGATCAGTACAGAGAAAGTGGAGATCTGTATTTTTACAGAGGAGTCAGTGAGCTTACGCTTGAAGAGTATCAGAAAGCTTATGATGACTTTCAGGAAGCTATGAAGTACGGATTAACAGAAGCAGAAGGAACAGGAGGTGAAGGGAAAAAAGAAAGTGATACTATGCTTTACTACAACAGAGGTGTTGCAGCTCTCGGACTTAATAAGACTGAAGAAGCTGTCGCAGATCTTCAGAAGGTAGTAGAGCAAAATGACAATCAGGAACTGACAGATGCAGCAGAAGAACTTCTTGACATGTTACAGTCAGGAACGATTGATGGAGCTGAAAACACAACTGACAGTTCACAGAACATTTAAAACTGAATAAAAAGAAAGTAGCTGTGCATATTGGCTGGACAGTTACGAAAAGAAAGGAGGTGTATGGATGAAACTGCGCAGCTTAAGGAAAAAGACCATAACATTTGTTCTGGCAATGTCCTTGTGTGCAGGTGGATCGTTCACGGTACTGGCAGCGGAAGAAAGTGCTCCGGAAGCACTTGAAGCAGCAGGTACTCAGGAAGGACCGGCACCCGCCCCAGTGGTGGAAGAACCGGCACCTGCTCCGAAAGCAGAAGAATCAGTGCCTGCTCCGGCAGCAGAAGAACCGGCACCTGCTCCGGCAGTGGAAGAACCGGCACCCGCCCCAGTGGTGGAAGAACCGGCACCCGCCCCAGTGGTGGAAGAACCGGCACCTGCCCCGGCAGTGGAAGAACCGGCACCCGCCCCAGTGGTGGAAGAACCGACACCTGCTCCGGCAGTAGAAGAACCGGCACCCGCTCCGGCGGTAGAAGAACCGGCATCTGCTCCGGCAGTAGAAGAACCGGCATCCGCTCCAGAAGCAGATACGTCGGCACAGGAAAGTGTACAGTCAGCAGGTAATGATTCTTCAGATGCAGAATCGGCTGATGTAGATACATCAGTACCGGAAGAAATTCCGGAGGGCAGTGCCCAGGTTGCAGAAACAATTGTAAACGGCAAGAACACAGCTGGTTCCGCAGAAACTGTCAAAAACGAAGCAGGTAAGAATGCTATTCAGAAAGCTATCGATGCAGCACTTAAGGCTGCAAAAGAAAATGCAGGAATAACAGATCTTACGATTGTTGTCGATGACGGTGAATATGATGGAGATGTCAATATCTCCTGGGGATCAGAAGGTGCCCCGAAATTTTTCAGGACTCTTTATATTCTTGCCAAAAATTCTTTCAAAGAACCATCGGCCGACGGTGTGATCGACAAATCAACCATTAACAGTGGTGCCGGCGGCGGAGCGAAAGTAAATGGAAATATCATTATTGACGGAATCAACGTAGTACTTTCCGGTTTATATTATTCGCTGAACACAACGATCACATCAAAGAAAGCTTCAACAACTGTTTATGGTACAACGAAAGATGATAATATTCAGGTTGAACTGGAAGACTCAAGCCTGAATGTAGTATCCGGCGACGGTCAGGATAATATCCGCGTCAAAGGAAGAGGCGGAGAAGATCAGAAAGTTGACCTGGATGGCGGAGGCGGCAGTGACGTCTATACAGTAGATGTTTCTACAGGAACTACAGTAAATATCAATGATCAGGATGGAGGAAGACTTCATCTTACAGGTGATCTTAAGAAGGATAGCAATCTGACAGGAAGTTATGACAGTACGAAACAGGAAGCTTCTTTTACACTGACAAATAGTGCCGGAAAACTTCTGAAGATATTTACAAAAGGCATTAACGCATTTACAGATGAACTGACAAACAAAAAACAGATCGAAATCAGAAAAGCAGATCTGAAATCCGGTGTCTATGATGCAGGAAATATAAGTTTCAGTGATTTTGTATACAATCCTCAGAATGACGAAGCAGTTTCACTCATTGTTAAGGGAAAAGGTTTCATGAATTCTCTTATCGTCAGCAGTAAAAATCTGATGATCCAGAAGATCCAGGCAGCAGAAATGAATGTCCGCCTGAAAGGTCAGATCATTACGCTGAAAGGAAGTATTGAAGCGCTGAATGTTATGATCGAGGCGAGTGATGATGACACACTTATCAGTGTGGACAATCCACTTCCTGGAAGTATCTCAGACAAAATCTCTCTTGGAGAGGGAATTGATGCTTCTGTTATGGATGTTATAACAAATGCAAAAATTCTTCTTGAAAAAGGCAGCAGCATAAAAGCAGGCGGCTCTGTAGTAATGAAAGCAGTCAGCAGCCAGAAAAACAACCTGATTCCTTTTGTAGAAGGCGCGAATATCATCAATGTAAAAATCGGAAATGCTGTGATCAGCATTCTCGGGAACATAGAAGCAGGCGGTGCTGTAGAAGCAACAGCTTCGTCCACAGTAAACATTGCAGCTTCTAACGAAACTCTTGCAAAATATTTCATCCCTCTGGCAGCAGGGATCCTTGTATCAGAAGCCAGAGTGGAAGCAGGTAAAGATTCAGTCATCACAGCAGGAGGAGATGTGAAACTTTCTTCTGTAAGTGATGTGACACTCACTACTCTTTCAACTGTAGGCGCACTGCCTATATCACTTGCATTATCTGTAGCAGTGAACGATTCTCATGTGCAGGTCCTTGGTAAGATCATTTCCAGAAATGGAGACATCAGTCTTGATGCAAAAGGCAGTTCAAAAGTGACTACAAAGTCAACGAATAAGACACCAGAGACCTCAGAAAATGCGGTAAATCCGGGAAACGGCAGCAGTACCCCTACAGGCAGCGGCAGTCTTTCCAATAAATACGGTGGATTTTTCGCAGCGTCAATCGTAATTCAGGATGTAGATGCATCCGTGACAGGAAACGGAAGTCTGAGTGCGGTGAATGGTAACATCACCATTAATTCTCAGTCTTACGAAAAAGCAGATACACAGGCGGTTTCCGTTGGAGGTTCCAAAGAACAGAATGACCAGGAAAGTCAGACTGTGGGAGGAATCAAAGATAAGATTACAGCTCTGCTTAAGGGTGTTACCGAAAAACTCACTGCAAGTGCAGATGGAGCTAAAAATTCAGCGATCAGTAAAATTAACAGTGCGCTTGGCAGAATTGAAGGAAGCAGCGGAAATAGCATTACTTCACAGGAAAATGAACATGGCACAGTTTCTGCACCGGCAAGAGCAGAAGTAGGACAGAAAGTCACAGTAAAAGCTATACCGAATACTGGTTATAAACTTAAAGGCCTGACTTACACCTATCTTCCGGCAGGATCATCTTCTTATGTAACCAAGTCAATTGATATATCATCTGGAATCTACACGTTTGAAATGCCTGCATCAGAAGTAATTCTTGTTGCAGTATACGAAAAAGATGTACAGAGTGGAACAGAAGATACAAGTATCGGAGATTTGTTTGATAAAGATGACGATGATGATCTTGGTCTTGGAGATCTTTTTGACGAAGGAACCGGCGGGGCCAGAGAAGATGCGCCGACACCGGCACAGCCGACAAGAGTCGGACAGTTCGACGTCAAGAACTTTGAGAAAAAATCTCTTACAGGAAAACTGGAAGGAGCCATTCTTTCAGACCATGTGAAAGCAAACACAGGCGATACGATCAAACTGACTGTAAATCCGGCAGAAGGTATGAAACTGAAAGATGGAAGTCTGAAAGCAGTTTATACCAATGCGGCAGGAAGGAAAATCACTTATACAGTACCGAAAAACAGCGCAGGAGCATATGTATTTACAATGCCTGAACTGAAGGCAGGAACAGTACTGGAATTAACAGCTGATTTTGAAAAAGGTACAGCAGAAACAACCGGAAAAGGCAGCACCTCTTCCTCACAGGCAACCGGAGCACTTGCCATTAGTTTTGTCTTCAACAGAAATGATGCATTCATTGATACTGACGGGGATATAACAGCAGGCGGTGAACTGAGCATAACAGCAAACGCAGACACATATGCACATTCAAATGCAGATGGTTCCAATTTTGATGAATCTTCCGCAGGACAGGTAACTCCGACAAATCCGGCAACAGGAGAAATAGAGGATAATGACGGAGAGATTACCGGTGAGCAGAAACACGGAAACATCATCATAGCAGCGACAACAAACGGAACAATCTCATTCAAATCCAATAACCAGACACCTCAGCCAGGAGAAAAAGTGGCTGTAGCAGTAACTGCGAGAGAAGGCTATAAGCTTACAGACGGATCCCTTGTATTTGCTTACCAGAAAGTAACGAAAGATGCACAGGGTAACGTGATAACTGATAAAAACGGCAATCCGGTCATGACTCAGGGAACAGGAATCCTGACCTATGACGGAAAGACAGGTAATTATTATTTCACAATTCCAGAGGATATGGCCGATGGAACGCAACTGGTTATCAGAGCTTCTTTTGAAGGTGATGTACACAACATTACAGTTTCAGATACAGATACTTCCAGAGGAAGTCTTGATATTTCTTCTTCCACACCAAAGACCGGTGATACTGTTGTGATCAACATAACAGCAGCCAACGGTTACAAGGTTTCAAAAGTATATTATTACGATACAGCTGACGGAACAGAAGAAAAGAATATTATTGAACTGAAAGCCAACGCAGATGGAACCTGGACAATGAAAATGCCTGGAAGAGATATTACTCTGAAAGCAGATTTCATCGAAAAAGGATATGCCATCGTTATTAATGGCAATGCAACTGCAGACAAGTCAAGAGCGGATGCAGGAGAAACTGTTAAGATCATAAGTTCCATAGCAGGACAGAATCCTGGAAAAGTCAGAGTTGAGTACGGATATGAATCCATGTTCAGCGAACCGGAAGACCGTTCTCTGGATTACTCAGATGTATATGGCGAACTTATCTACGATGCGGCAACAGGAACTTTCGTACTTCCGGAAGGTGTAATCCTGAAAGACGGTATGATCATTCTGGTAACCGTAGACGGCACAACACAGAAAAAATATGAAGTAAAGATTGATGTCACAAATGCTTCAGCAGCAAAAGCAGGCGGAACAGTTTCAGTTCCTGGCAGAGTTGATTCAGGAGATGTGATCACAGTCAATGTAACACCGGATGCGGGTTATTCACTTGTTACAGGTTCACTGAAAGTAATGATTACCAGAAAATCCGGAACAGAAGAAATAAATGAACTGGTTGATCTTATTGCAGCCGAAAACGGAAGTTACCGTTTCACGGTCCCGGAAGATTTGGGTAATGATGCAGTGATCACCATTCTTGCAAGATTTACAGAAGGAACTGTAGAACAGCCGAAAAAGAGCCTGTCACTTGGTGTTGGTGTAAATGTATCCTATACAAAGCACCACAACAATGCTTATATTAAGAAAGGCAACATTACAGCTGGTTCACTGAAACTTTCAGCAGTCTCCGGAAGCAAAACTTCGCCGGTTACTTCAATTGCAGAATCCTATGGTGGATATTCTGAAGGTGAGATCGGACTTGGCGGAGCAGTTACAGTTCATGTTGTATCAGCCAGGACAACAGCAGTTATTCTGAAAGGTGCAGCTATTAATCTGGCAGATGATGCTAAGTTGGAAATTACTGCATCTTCTACAGAACGTTTCCATACAATAGCAGATGCATCCAAAAATGATAAGGCAGGTAAAGTTGGTGTAGGTGCCGGCATTGCAGTTGCAATCACAGGTGTGGATGTTATCTCAGGAATGGATGACAATGTAATAGTTAAAGGTACAGATTCTGTTGTTACAGATCCTGCTACAGGAGAGGGAAAACCTTCCGGTATCAAGGATACTGTTAACCTGGATTCTGTAACAGTAAAAGCAGATCATTCAGCCGAAGAACGTGTTACTGCAAAAGCAGGAAGCGCAGGCGGAGTATCTGTAAGTCCGGTACTGGCACTGAATGTATCAGGTATGCGTACAGAAGCCTACATCGGAAAAGCAAACTTAAGAAACCGTTCTCAGTGGCAGATCAGAAACGATCTGACAGTTTCTTCAAACAGCGTGATCAATCGTGAGATCGCAGCTGACGCAGCAGCGGCAGGCGGGTCAGCAGGTATCGGAGCAGCTCCGGTGATTACTGTTTACAATGACAGTTCCAGATCCAGCCTTAGAAGAAATATAAAAGCAAACAATGTAAAAGTTCTTGCAGAGAGTATCAACAAGCTGAAGTCAACAGCAAGAGCTGGAGCAAACGGTGCACAGTCCGGTTCATCTGATAAAGGTTCCAGTGGAGAATCAGGCGGATCTTCCGGTGATGACTCCGGGGAGAGTGCCTCGCAAAAAGGAGATACGGACAAACAGGCAGACAAGAGTATTGGCGGAGCATCTAAGATTGCAGGAAAAACCGGAAGCAGTAATCTTAAACCGGGTATGATCAGCAATCTGACAGAAAACCGTCAGACTTCACAGACCAGTGAAGGTAATGTGCAGGTTGCAGCAGCTTTCAATCTTAATATTATGAAGAACAGCAGTATTGCAGCAATTGAGGGTGATATTGCAGTAGAAGCAGCAAACGAACTGGAAGTATCTTCTATTGGTCAGACAGCAGCAGAGATTTATGCAAATGCATCAGCAACTCAGTCAAAAACCGGCGTAGGAGTAGCTGTGGCATTGAATATTGTTTCCTATATTAATAAGGCATACATTGATCTGGCAACAGTAAAAGCCGGAACACTTAAAGTTCTTGCACAGATGCCTGAAAAAGATGCCGGAGAAAAAGAAAAAGCAGACAGCGAAGATTCATCAGAAGATGAATGGATTAAGAGTCTTGTGACAGATCTTGTAAATGATGCAGTAGACAAGATGGGGCTCAAAGATCTGATCGGTGAAGAAAATACAGAAAAGCTTACCGCTCTTCTGGCAGGAACCGCAGATCAGGTAACTTATGTTGCGAAGACAACTATGTTAAAAGGAACACCTCTGGAAGGAATGAAACTGGAGGATATCCGGAGCAACCCGTCAAATCTTCTTAAATTCAGAGAACTGATCGGTTCAAACATAAGTGAGACTCTGAAGACAAATGCAAAGACAACATTAAGTGAGCTTGGAAGAGTACTGACGACAGCAGCACTTGATGGTCTTTTTGGCTGGCTGGATGTAGATTTGAAGGAAACTGAAAAAGATCCTTCCAATGTATTTGTTACAGAAGCGGTTTCCGGTGCAGGTGCTTCCAATGTGGGCGTGGCAGGCAGTGTGGCGATCGCAGTGATCAACGGTACAACAAAAGCATATATTGGTGATTCTGCAAATGCAGTTACAGCAACAGGCGATATCATCATTGATGCAGATGCCAGACAGAGCGGATCTACAACAGGCAGTGCAGCAGTTGGAAATGATGGAAAGGCAGACAAAAACCTTTCTGAAGGCATTTCCGGTACAACAAGCGATTCTACAGTGGAAGAGGATCCGTCGAAACTTCACGACATCGTGATCCGTCCTCTGAATTCTTCCGGAAATGTAAATGGTACAGTTGGAAATCTTTTTGTGACAACACCATCCAAAAACGGAGAAAGCAAAGATTTCTCCAAAGCAAAGTTTGAAGACAAGGTACTTGTCCGGGTAGCTCCGGCAACCGGAATGCGGCTGAAAGAAGATTCACTTGTATTTGTCTACACATCAGGTGGAAAGAAAGTCACAAAGAAGATCGTTACCTTTGAGAACAGAGGTAATAATATCTATGCATTCTATATGCCGGATTTCGATGTTTCAATTGAAGCAACATTTGAACCGGTACCGGCAGGAACAGTTACAGTACCGGCGAAGACCGGTAATGGAAAAACCATCGGTGTGGGTGCTTCTTTTGCACTTGATGTGATCAGTGTAACAGTGGAAGCCGGAATTGGATCATCACGTAACGTAACCGGAAATTCTGTAGAGGTAAAAGCAGGTGCAGAACATGAACGTACAACAGCATCTGTATCCGGTACAGATCCGATCAGCGGTGATAAATCCAATGATACAAATCCAAAAGATATTTCAGTAGATGCATCTGTAGCAATTGGACTGACAGATATTAATGTCAAGTCCTATGTAAAAAAAGATACAGTCCTTAAGGCATTTGGAGATTTTATACTGGAAGCAGTTTCAAAAGGAAAATCACTTACTCAGGCAAGTGGATTCGCAGCAGGAAATGAGACAGCAGTCGGCGCGGCAGTTGCGATCAATATCGCAGATTCTGATGTGAGAGCACTTTTTGAAGGAACAGGAATTATTTCCGGAAATGCATCGCTTAAGAGCCATACTTACAATGAAGATGACAGCAAGGCTCTGGCAACAGCAATTGGTGCAGACATTTCCCGTTATCTGGCAAAATTCAAAAATGTAAAAGAAGTGACTGAAGAAAATGCCAACAAGATCATGAACGGGGACTACGAAGGACTTGAAGCAGAAAATGATAATAAAGACAACCAGACAGCCAGCAGGATCAACGGCAAACTGGACGCAAACAGCAACAGCAGCAATCAGAGTGGAGAAACTGCCGGAAAGACCGATAATAATCTGTCGCTTTCAGCAAACGCACTGAGATCTCAGGGCGTTGCAACAGAAGATACAGGTTCCGGTTCGAAGGTAGGAAGTGCTTCAAAAGAAGCAAATGACCAGGCACAGGCAAACACTTCCGGTAAGGGTGGAAACACCAAGAATATGAATGGTCCTGGCAGAAAAT
Source organism: Blautia sp. HCP28S3_G10 (assembly GCF_052065235.1). Lineage (NCBI taxonomy): Bacteria > Bacillati > Bacillota > Clostridia > Lachnospirales > Lachnospiraceae > Blautia > Blautia sp. HCP28S3_G10. Next base: position 63,269 of record NZ_JBQHUL010000005.1, read on the forward strand.
CAATCCAGGCAGCGGCAGCAGTCGGACTGAATATTACCGGACATATGGCGCAGACTTCTGTAAACGGAAATATCACAGCAGGTAAAATGCTTGAAATGTTTGCTGATAATGATGGCAACTTCCGTACGCTGGGAAGTGGTGCGACAATGACTCTTGGTCAGGCAAAATTCTCTCTTGCAATGGGAGTAGCTGTTTCTGTAAATAACAACAAAGCAATCGTTGCAGCAGGCGAGACAGCCCCTGTTACTGTAGAAGGCAAAGACAGTGTGATCATTGCATCTGAACTTTCTCAGAATATGGATGGCAAATACAAAGGATATCTTGGTGCACAGGCTCTTGCAGGTTCTGTAACAGGAACAGCAGACGCAGCAATTGCAGGTGCGGTATCTGTTCTTGTATCAAAAGCAGAAACAAGATCTACCGTAGGAAACGGCTCTGAGATCATAGGTGGTGATGTGGAGATCACAGCAAAAGACAAGAGCAAACTTGCAGTACGTGCAGGCGGATATTCCGTTGCAACAAAAGGTGCCAAAGTTGGTGTTGGTGCATCTTATGCATTTATTTACGGCTATAATCAGATTCTTGCCCAGGTAATGGACAATGTGAAGATCACAGCTGCATCACTTAAGGTACAGGCATTGAAAGAAAAAGTATCTGATTCCGATTATGAACTTCCGATGGGACTTGAAAGTCTTATCACAAGAAGCGAAGGCGATGCAAAGGTTCCGGATTCACAGAAAGGAATCATTCATCTTACCAGAAATGGTAATAAATCTGAATCTTCTTATTCCGTAGAGATCAACCTTAGCACAGATACAATCCTTGAGGGAATCGACCTTCTGAATTTCCTGAGCTCTGTGAATTATTACGCAGAAGCAATTTCCGGTGCAGTATCAGGCGGAAAAGGAAACTTCTCAGGAGCCGGCTCTTTTGCAATGGTATTTTTCTTCAATGATACACAGGCAGTCATCGGAAAGAATGTACAGATTGTTCTGACAGGTGATGCGCTTATAGAAGCTGTTAATAAATCAAATGTCCGGATTATTGCAGGTTCACTTTCTGCCAGCCAGGCAAATCTTGGAGCAGGCCTGACATTAAGTTTTCTGTATAACGAGGACAAAGTAAAATCAGCTGTTTCTGATGGAACAGTTATCCGTACAAATGGAAACTATACACAGAAAGCCGAATCTTCAGCAAATGCTCTGGTGATCACAGTTGCAGCTGCAGGAAGCAGCAATAATGCAGTTGGTGGAAACCTTGGTGCAATTGTTATGAAGAACAGAAGCGATGCACTTATCGGAAAGCAGGTATCTCTTACTGCTGACGATGATGTAACTGTAAAAGCTCTGCAGAACAGCGAACTTTTCCTGATCGCAGCCAGTGCAGCCGTATCCGGAAGCAAGGCAGCATTGGGAGGAACACTGAATGTAACAGTAAACGGAACAGAAGCTAATGTGATCGTAAATGACGGAACAACGATCCGCAGTGAAAAAGGTTCTGTTCTCCTGAATGCAGATACTAAAGAAAAACTGGTCAGTGTACTGGCAAGCGCAAGCGCTGCTCTTGGCGGCACAGGCGTGGCAGGTGTACTCAGTGTTCTGGTATCTGGTTCAAAAACAGTTACAGATATCGGCAAAGTAACAATATATGCAAAGAAAGATGTACAGATTCTGGCAACAGCAGTATCAAAACTTTTCCAGATCAATGCTTCTGTCAGTGGAGCATCCCAGAATGCAGTGGGTGCAACAGTGAGCGTAAATGTTCTGAACAGAAAAGTTCTGGCAACTGTAGCTGCTCCTTCCAGTATCACAGCAGAAGAAGGAAGCGTACTGGTCCAGGCAACTGGTGAAGAAGCAGTCCTTCTCGTGATCATGGCAGCAGGTGCGGCAGGAAGCAATGCACTGACGGGTGTGGTTCCTGTGATCGTAAACAACAGCACGATCCTTGCAGAAGTGGAAAATGGAACAGAAACTTCTCATTCCAGAATTACAGCAGGTGACAGTATCGGAATCATTGCAGCAGCAGATTCTGATATCTATATCATTGCAGGCGGCCTTGCAGCAGCAGGTGCAAACGCAGTAGGCGCTTCTATCAATACAGCAGTCCTGAAAAATGACATTCAGGCTCATGCAGGAACATGGACAGAGCTTATGACGACTGCAACACCGGCAGTACAGACTTCAACAAACGGCATTAAGATCCCGAACCGTAACGAACGCAGACGCGGCATTATCATTTTCGCAGATGGAAATGAAGATGTAGTCATGGTATCTGTATCGGCAGGTGCAGGTGGAAGTAATGCCATAACCGGTGTAATAAGTACACTGGTAGCAAGAAACACAGTAAAAGCAACATCAAGAGAACATGTGACCATTTCTGTAAAAAAAGCCTCCGGTTCGTCTGCAAACGATACCGACCCTCTTCCCGGAGTCTATATTGAGGCCCATGATGATACGGAACTTCTGAATCTGGCAGGCGCTCTTTCAGCAGCAGGAAGTGTAGGCGCAGGCGCAACAGTAGTGGCACTGGTATTCAACAAAACCGTAACAGCAGAGACAGGAAAAGAGCATAAGATTCTGGCACCTGGAAAAGTTCAGGTTATCGCAGATGCCAAAGACACTCTGTGGCTGTTGGCTGTGAATTTTGCAGCAGGAGGAAGTGCAGGTGTGGCTGGCGGTGCCAACGCACTGGTATTCCAGAATCATATTACTTCTGCTCTCGGTGGAATTGTAGGAGATGCAAGAAATTCTGTACAGTCTGTAAAAGTATCTGCAAACTCTGACAGTAGCCTCTACAATCTTGCAGCGGCAGCAGGAATTGGTGGGACAGCAGGTGTGACAGCAGTAGCAGTTGTTACTTACTTCTATAATGAAACCCTAAGTTATGTAAAAGAAAACAGCAGGATTTATGCAGCAGGTGCTGTAGACATTCTGGCAGATTCAAAAGAATTTGTCACAGCGGATGCAGCAGGTGCAGCAGGCAGCGGAACCGTATCTGTAGGAGGAACACTGGATGTGATCGTGACGAAAGTTGTTACGAAGGCATACACAGAGAAAAATGTTCTTATCCGTGCAAGAGGAACCGCAGCAGATGTTTCCGTAAAAGCAACCGATGATTATAAACTGATCGCAGTAGTGGGAACAATTTCCGCTTCCGACGTGGCAGCGGTGGCAGTCAGTGTACTGACAACTGTTTCCTATAATACAGTCAGTGCCGAGATCGGTGCAGGAAACAATATAAATGCAGACAGAGATATTGTCATTCAGGCGAAATCCGACCGTCTGATCCAGGGCTATGTATTTACAGCAGGTGCCGGCCAGGCCGGTGTTTCCGGTTCTGTTATGGTGATCGTGGCAGGAAGCCTTCTTACAGATGATGCACATAATGCCATTTACGTTACCAATAACAAAGACGGCAAAGAGTATGGATCCATGGATCCACAGGCTCAGACAGATGCTGTTTTTGCACAGGCTCACAATGAAGCTCTTTCATCAAAACCGGAAGATGATCTCGGTGATCTTCTGAAAGGTGACGGATCCTCCGCAGAAAATACTGCGAACGGAAACGAAGCTCTTGACTATGATAATTATGGTCAGGATACCTCCAAAAAGGATAACGATGAGAGCAGCAGCTCAAATATGAATGATGAAGCATACGACAGCGCTGCAGACACAATTAAGAAAGAAGGCACAAAAGGTGCCGTTGTGAACGGAACAGAGCTGAAAGATTCCACAACAGCTGTTGTCCGTGGCGGAACAGACAAAACAACTCTGACAGCCGGACGCAATGTGGAAGTATTATCCAGTGACAGCCTAAGTGCTTATATGGCAAGCGGCACACTGGCAGCAGGTGTTTATGCAGGCGTTGGCGCAGGTGTTTCCGTAGCAGTCCTTTACTCTAATGTTCAGGCTGTTGTGGAAGACAATGTTATCATCTCAGCAGGAAAAGATGTTGTTGTCAAAGCAGTTTCCGGCTCTTCTGAACAGACCAAAGCTGATCTGAAATATGATGCGGCAAAAGGTACAGACGGAAGCAAGGTGCTGAATGACAAAGTAAAAGAATCTGATCCTGACAATGAAGCAGCAACAGGAGAAAAATCTACAATTCTTGTGATCGGTGTAACAGGAAGCGGTGGTATTGCAGGTGTATCTGTAACAGTAGCTTCACTGAACCTGATGAATAAGACCTATGCCAGAATGGCAGGAAATATTGTAGAAGCAGAAAATGTAACCGTAACAGCAGAAACCCAGTACGGTACTGTGCTTGCCATTACACTGGCAGCAGCAGGCGGTATTGCAGGTGTAAGCGGATCAGTTGCAGTAACAGATTTTGAATCAAAAACAGAAGCTTCCATAAGCGGAAGGGCAGCACTGGAAAACATTTCAGGAACCATTAAAGTCAGCACAGACGGAACCACAAATGCAACAGCTGCAGCAACAGCGGTAAGTGCAGGTGCGGTAGGCGTTTCCACAACTACAGCAGTAGCAGTAAACCGCAGCAGATTTGATGCATTTATTGGACAGGGAGTTACTATTAATGCGACTTCCGCAAAGATTGATATGAAAGGTTATCTGAAAGCAGATGCAAAGGCGATCATCGTCAGCGTATCAGGCGGCCTTGCAGGTGTGGGAGTATCTGTGGCAGTAGCAGTAAACCGTCCGGTATCCATGACATACATCGGAATTACTCCGAGCGGAGATGTTATTGATACTTCAGAATCTGATGTACGTGGACAGATTACAGTATCTTCCGCAGACGTCAGAAACACAGTTGACGGCTCCACAAAAGTGACCGGTCTTGGTCTTGCAGCAGGCGGTGTTGCGGTAAATGGTGCAGTAGCACTTGGATTTAACCGTGCGAAGAGCTATGCGGCAGTAAATAAGGCAAATATAACAGCAACAGGCGATCTGACTGTGGAAGCAGCCATGGATGGAAATACTACCGTATACATTACTTCAGTTGTAGCTGGTTCTGTAGCGGTTGGAGCATCTGTAGCAGTTGCCCAGATCAGAAGCGAAAATGTTGCACTTATTGATGTAACAGGTGGAACTGTAAAGGCAGCCAATATTTCTGTACTTGCAGGAACAGAGGCAAAGCCTTATGACACAGAAGCACTTGCAACTGTAGTCACAGGCGCAGCAGGTGCAACAGCAGTTGCCCTGAACTTTGCAGTAGCGATCAACAGATCGTTAAACAAAGCACAGGCTGGTGGTGCTTCCGGCAGTCTTATTGCAGAAAAAGAGTTGAAGGTCCGCGCAGACGGCAGAACGAAAGCTTACGGAATTGTACTAAATGCAGCAGTTGGCGGAATTTCCGCAAATGTGTCTATGGTATGGGCGACTCTGTCAAGCATTCAGGAAGCACTTCTCGAAGGTGCGGCTTCTGTTACAGTGGGAAGTCTTACTGTAGAGTCTGTACAGAATAACAGTGAGACCACAAAACGCAAAGATCCTGTTACAGTAGTGATCGATACAGCGAAGAAATTCACGAAAACGATCACTCCGGATTCCATGGCACAGGCATTTATCTTCAGCGCATCCGCATCAGCAGTGAGCATTACAGCAAATGCAGCTGTTGCAACAGCAGATGCAGTATCTAGAGCGAAAGTAAATGTAAATAACATCAGAGTATCCGGAAACATCAAAGTAAACAACAAAGCAGATTCTGTGGCAACAGTAACCGTAAACAATCTGGATCCGGTAAATTTTGTAAATGCAGGACTTATGACTGGATACGCTTATGCAAAAGGTACATTTGAAGCAGTCTTGAGCGGAAACGGAACAGTTCATGCAGACGGTAATGTAGACGTTACCAATACATGGAAAGGAAATTCCAAAGTAAAACTTGTACCTGCAGCAGGCGGAATTACAGTGGCTTATTACAAAGCCGGTATGAATGTTGCAATCGCAGAAACAAGCACAAAAGCATATGCTTACATCAGCGGAAAACTGAACATTTCAGCAAAAGGTAATATAAATGTAAAAGTAACAGGAACCGCAGATTCCGGTGCAAGAATCGACGGTGCTGTTATTGAAATCAGTAAAGTGGCAGTTGCAGTCAATGTTGTAACTTCCAGAGTAAAAGCTGAACAGAAAGCATACATCGAAGGCGCAGGCAAAAATTCAGCCGCCTATACAGGAATTGTTTCCGAAAATGGAAGCATTACTGTAGAATCAGTACTGAATGTAAATGCATCAGGCGTGATCGGTGGAAACAGCGCAGGAAAAGGTGTCAGTGTTTCCGGTATTAACGGAAAAGCATCTTCAGCAACTGCAAAAGCAGAATCCGTAAATATGGCTTATGCAGATAATGCAGTTCTTGAAGCAGCCAGAGGAAAAGCAGCAATCAGTGCAGATACTGTATCAAAAACAGATGCACAGGCACTGGCTCCGAACTTCAGTCTTTCACTGGCAGAAATGAACATTGTGAATGTTTACACTGATTCCAATGACAGCGTAAAAGCTTATGTAACTGGTGCAAGCCGTGTAAGTGCACTTAAGGTTGATATCCTTGCAAACGGAACAGCAGAAGTAACAGCAACAGGAGCAGTACCGGGAGTAACAGTCAGTCTTGTGAACGGAAATGCAGTGATCGTTACTGCTACGGCAGCCAGAGGCACAGACGGCAAAGTAACAAAAGCATATATCGGAAAAGATTCTGAAGTATATGCAAACGGCGTAACAGAAAACGGAAATACATTGCACAGCCTGAAAGTTTCTGCAGATTCAAATCTGACAGTTACGGCAAAGGTTCCTGAAACAAAGAGTATCGGAGCACTGAAACTTGGTGTTTTCCTGGTAAAAACTGTTACAGGTAAGACAGACACGATGGCAGCAATCTTCGGAAAAGCAGAATCCACAAATGATATTTTTGTTCTTGCAACAGATAAGATCAGAGAAACTTCAAATGTGGAACTGTTCAGTGCAGGACTTGTTGCAGGCGGCGCTTCCAGTGCAGAAAATACCGTAGAAAGCCAGAACGCATCTGTTCAGATTGGTGACGGAGCAGTTCTGAAAGCCTGGGGCAACATTCAGGCAAAGGCTGTTACAAAGACAAATGCACAGACACAGATACAGGATGCAGCCTATGGCGGCGGAACTAACTGTTCTGTGAAAAGCAAAAACAATATAACAAGAAAAACTTCTCTTGTGATCGGCAATAATGTAAATATTGCTTCTGTGATCGGAAATATTGAACTTCTTGCAGAAGAAGATAAAACAAGCCACATCGAAAGCATAGCGACAGGTTCTTCTGGATCTGTATATGCAGGCGGCGGCCCGAAAGCAGAGATCAATTACAATTCCACAGTAACTGCAACTGTAGGAAACGGTGGAAACATTGATGCCAGATATGGAACACTTGATATCAAGGCCATTGCAAATACGGATCTCTATGCAGATGCTTACAGAAAAGCAGCAGCAGCGGCAGGTTCCAACAAGAGCGAGGCAAACATTAACAGCAATGTAACAGTAGTTACAAATATCAGCAAAAACGGAGCAAAATCCAGAATTCTCAGTGAAGTGACCACAATTGGTGCTTATATTGAGAAACAGGTCATCCTGGCAAAAGCGAAATCCTATACTGCATCTGCAGGCTCAAAGACAGAAGCATACGCAACTTCCAATGTAAACAATAACGTTTCAACAGGAGTTGTCAATGCATGGCTTGGCGGAACAGAAAATCTGAATGTTGAGGCACTTGTGGTATCTCAGAATATCAGGAGTGAATCTTATGCAGAAGTAGTCGGATTTACCGGACACGTATATGCAACATCAACAGTGGCCGGAGGCAACAATGTAAATGTAGAAGTAACTTCCAATGCAGAACTTGCCGGAAAGAATATTTCCGTAAGAGCAGATGCTCCGGAACTTACCACACAGGTCATCAGCCGCAGTGCAACAGCTGTTGCAAACACCGTGGTCAATTATGTATGGACCAAGGTAAAAACAGTTGTAACAAAGATCGTAGATAAGATCTGCAAGATCCCGCTGATCGGAAAACTGATCAAGAAGATCGTGAAAAAGGTTGTTGAATGGGTTGATAAACTTGTTGAGGTTATTCTTTATTCAGATGCAGAGGCAAAAGAAACCGGTGAATTCAAAAATGCAGGAAATATCATCTTTAACGGAACTGCTCATGTAGGCGGTGGTGCAGCCGGTATGTTCGTGGATATTTTTGACGGACTGACCGCGTACACAGGACTTGATGAGGATCTTACAGACAGCCTGAAAAAGCCTGATAAATTCCTGGAAACTGTTGGAAATATAATTACTGTTAAGAAACTTTACAACAATGATGTGGGAAGTCTCAGACTGGAAGCATGCGTTGGTAATCTCTCCGGCAAAGGAACGATCATCACAAACTCCTATCTTCCGGATGTACAGATCACTAACCACACTGACAAAGATCTGATTCTGAAAAACATCAAAATGTCAAATTCCACTGCTCTTGCACCGGATATCGATACATCAGCAGAAGGAAATGACAGCTTCAGTTATCAGGTCAGCGAAGAAACACCGAATCTTATTATCCGGACAGAAGGAAAAGGCAATATTACTTTTGCAGACGGTTCTTCTGATGCGGATGGCAAGGGATTCATGGAAACAGATCTGGGCGAAGGCGTTCTTATTATCGAGATGAACGGCGGAACACTTAAGACTTCAGGAAAGGCATTTGTAGCAGCCAACAAGCTGTATATCAGCGGAGCAGGAAGAATCGGTGATGGTGTTAAGAATCCATTCCGTGCTTATATCTTTGACATCAGCAGTTATCCTGGAATCGCTGGAATGGCATCTGCAAAACCGGCAAGTCCGAATGAAGTAAAAGTAAAAGCCGGCGGAGATATTTATCTCAGTCTTACTCTTGTAAGAGAGTGGATGACCCAGAAACAGATGAATGATGCGAAGAAAGGCATCGGTACAAAAGCAGCCCTCAATCTCAAAGAGATCATCGGAGGTCAGAACAGCACTGTTTATGTAAGTGTTGAGGCACCGAAGGTGGTTTGCGCAGGAAAACCGGATTCAGCAGATGATTACTTCATTTCTGTTCCGAGAACTGCAATGGAATTTGTGACACTGCCTGGCGTAAAGGGAAAAACTTTCCAGAAAGTACAGCTCAAGGATGCAAATGGCAATGCTACAGATTTCTGGCTGACAGATGACGGAATGCTTGTGAACATGAGTGAGGACATCACTTTTGTTTCAGATGCATATCTTGTATCCCAGACATCGAAGTATGATACTTATCTTCTTCCAAATGGCGCAACTGTTGTAGTAGACAGAGTGTCAAAGAAACTTGTAAGAATCATAGGCAGGCTTCATGATGAAAAATCTGAAGATTACAGCGGCGGAATCTATGATCTCTCCAATATGAAAGTGGAAACAGATTCCAATGGAAATCTGATCATTACCATTAACGAGAACGGTGGAACATTTAACCAGAAGATCACCTTCAGAAACGGCACAGCCTATATGGAGATCGGTCAGAATGGTGCGACAACTTATATTGAGTCATCAGGTCTGGAAGAAGGACTTGGCTGGCGCCTTCCGAACGGAATCGTTGTTTTCTACAAGCAGGTATTCCTGGACGAAAGAACAAATACGGTTGTCAATGGTATTCCGATCATGGAGACAAAAGACGGACGCTGGATCCTCCTTGAAAGTATCACAGAAGCAGGAAGAACAAGATACCATGTGGTACATGTAACCGGAACTGACGGTCATTATGAATTCCAGGAAGGATACATTTATGACAGAGCAGATCTGGAAGCAAAAACAATATCACTGGATCAGTCACTGAAAGAAGCAAAGAAAGCTGTCAAAAATGCACTTGGAAACAGCAAAGCCATCACCAGTATGGTAGAAACGGCACTGAAGGGAGCCGGTGTACAGACAGAACTTTCCGGATATGCAGATGCTATTCGCAATGCGATCATGGCTAAGCTGAAAGGAAAAGTTACACCGAATATCATCGTTGATGTGCTTGTAACCCTGTCTAAGACAACAAAGACAGAGAAATATGATTACACAGGCAAAACTCTGGAATATACAACATATAACACACCGTGGAAGTTTGTGGTTTCTCTGAAAACAAATAACGGCGACAAAGAAGTAAGTGAAACTGTTTATAATGAGAAGGGTTCTGTTTCTGAGAAAATCAATGCAGGCAGCAGTGACAAAGCACTGGAAATCGGCAGTGAGGTAACATCTTCGACAGCCGGAAACAGTCAGAACGGTACGAAAGCAGCAGATTCCTACACAGTTTACCAGGACAGCGCTGATTCAGATATCTATTACAGATATGATGATGATACAAAGACCTGGACAATAAACGTAAAAGGAAAAGACCTGCTGGGTAAGGACCACTGGTTCACATTTGACCTGAAACAGACTAACGGTGAATGGTATCAGGCAGAGGAAGGCATTTGGCTTTTGAAGAGACATGCAGCTTATGAAACAGTGAAGAACCTGTTTATCCGCATTTCATCTGCACCTGTAACGGTACTGAAAAATCAGACAAAAGGTGGTTATAAGACTACTGATAAAACTGTAACTTTCCTGGATAATGACGGAGATGAAAAAGGTATTCTGCTGATAACTGACCGTGTGCTTGCCCTGTTCCCGGATGGGACTTACAGTTTTGTTGCAGTCCGCAAGGACGAAAATGCGACAGATACCGGAAGTACTCCTGGAATGAATGAAACAGTGGCAATTGCACCTGGAATGCAGCAGAAAAAAGATGAGAACGGAGATCTGGTTTACGCAAAAGTATTCCTTTCTCTTCAGAAAAATGACGGATCAGGAAGCTGGCTTACCGGAGATGATGTGACAGCTGCATTCAGTTCCTCACTTGCAGGAAAAATCAGAAGCCATATTAATAACGGTGTGGTCATTCTGAATCCACAGGCCGACAAAGATCTTATTGCAGCTATTAATGGAGAACTGAGCGGAAGATATGATATCAGCCTTATTTCTTATTATACAATGGCGGCAGACGGCAAGAAACATTATGCATATGACACTTCCAGTGACAGAGTATATGTACTTGAAACAGATGTGACAGATGCAGGAGGAAGAAAGCAGTACAGAGTTGACGGATTTACAGATGGCCGCCTGTATTACAGGAAAAAATCCGGATTATTTGTCGGGGCAAGTAATGATATCGGCACAATAGAGGTAGTAAACGGATATGTTTATCTTACAGATGAAGAAGCTGAACGTCTGGCAAGAGGTGCTTATACCAGCTCTCAGGGCGCAAGGCTTGGAACTGGGGTAAACCGTTCGATCTCCTTTACAAAAGTAACTGGTTATATACCAGGAACGATCATCATCAGCCCGATCGAGAAATCAGATACTGACAGTAGTAACAGTGCATATCTTTATTTCAAGAATGCAACAGAACAGTTTGCTGCTTCCCGTGACAGAAACGGATATGCAATCATTGACCGTTACCTGAGAGTTGTAGATAAGGCAATGGAAAATGCTTCCGGACTTCCGACAGGAACCATTCTTTTCCTGGATGAATCTGGCAGGATCGCAGCATATCTGAAACCGGATGGAACTTTCCGTGTATATGAGATTTCTTCTGCAAAATCCGAAAACGGAGCAACGCAGTATGTGGAAGTAACAAAGGATGGCGAAACAGAACGTGCATATTCAGAATATACTGTTGACAGCAACGGAAAACTGAATACAACAATCTCAAAAGGAACTGCAACTTATCTGATGGCCCTTTCACAGGATGTTTATACAAGTGTTTACGGGCTTCATAAGAATCTGCCGGCAGACAGTCATTATGACTATGACAATGCACACTTCTTCGGCTACAGTGAAGACAGTACACTGGCAGAACTTACAAAGACAGATGAGAAATATAAATATGTTGAAGCAGATAGTGATTATCTGCTGGCACGTGATGATGAGAACGGAACAGAAAAAGGTTTTGGTTTAAGCAACGGAAAACAGAAACTTCTTTCTATTCTGAATAACACAGTGAAACATCCACTGTCAGACAGAAATAATAAAGCAATTTATGTCATGACAGATAACAGTACCATTGATTCTGATGGTAATCTGTCCAGCCTGACAGCAGATACAGCAAGAATCTACACAGATCTTGAAGATGACACAGACCTCGTTCTCGGAAAAGTAGAGGGTGGAGAAGTGATCATCGAGGTAACCAGCCCGAAGAACGGTACTGTTCAGGTAAAAGGTGACCAGGAAACAATCAAGATCGTTTCAGATCTTCTTGTTCTTCTGAGCAAAGGTGAAGGAACCACCAGATACGGTGATCCGGAAAATCCGATGGAAGTATCTCCTACAAAAGAAAACGGGACCACAAATGTGATCTTCCGCAGAGAAGCAGTTGAAGATACTGAAGGAAATATCTCCTATGAAGGCGAATTCACAGGAACCGCATGTGTGGACTTCAATGGAAATGTACTGTTCAGAGATTCGGTGCTCAAAGATAACGCACTGGCAATTATAAAAGTCAGCACAGGCAATGTGGAATTTTCCAATATGGAATTCAGGGACAATGCAAATATGACTCTGAAGATCCTGAACAAAGGCAATGTAAGTTTTGACAGTATTTCTGTACAGGGAACTGCAAGTACAGATAAGCCGAAACTTGATGTTAGTACAGTTGATGGAGATATTGTTTCCGGAGATGTTAATGCAAATGCACAGTCAGAAATTCTGCTGACAACGAAAAAGGGAAATATCCTGACAGGAAATGTCAGTGCAAGTTCACAGTCAGAAATTCTGCTGAAAGCAGAAAACGGAGACATCCGTACAGATGATGTAAAAATCAAAGACAATGCTGTATTAAAATTAAATGCCACAGATGGCAACGTAACTGTCAAAAAAGCAGATGTTTCCTCTTCGGGCAGCAGTCATGCATCACTGATCGTTACAACAAGAGACAAAAACCAGAAGAAAGGAAACCTGACTATTGGCGAAACATTAAATGCACAGGGCAAAGTTGTTCTTGATCTTTCAGGAAGTCTTCTCGGAGAAATCCAGCAAGATGGAAAAGAAAAAACCAGTACACTGATCCTTGGCAAAGATGCTTATAACAACGGTTCTTCCTTCTCCTTCGGAGGAGACATCGGTTCCAGAGAAATTCCTCTGGTTGTAGATGTTACAGAATCAGATGTACCATTTAAGATCGTTACTGTAAGAAATGCCTTTATCAGAGGTGCAGAGCAGTACAGACTGACAGAAGATTATGATACTGAACCGAACGGCAAAGACGGTCAGCAGGACATTATTCCTGGACTTGATTCAGAAGAATTTAATGGTGCCCTGGAAGCATACAGAAAACTTCTGGAATCCGAAGAAAGCTCTGATGAAGAACTGACAGCTGCAAGAGAAGCTGTTGAAGCAGAACTTGAAAAGATTGCCGCTGAGAAAAAAGCAGAACTTCTTGAACAGCTGAAAAAGAAGGTACAGGCAGGACGCCCGACAGATATTCCGAAGGATCCTGCTTCCATGGTTGTTGAACTCGGCACTTCTACAGGAACTACTGACGGAATCAACATCAGCAACTACGGAGATATTACAGTGATCCAGAAAGACGGAGATCTTCATATCGGACGTCTGGAAACCAACCGCAGTGATCTTACACCTGGAAACATCGCACTTGGTGATGTAACAGTAAAAGCACTTGGAGGAAGCATCATCGGTATTAACCAGAATGGTACAGATTCCGAAGAAATCGCCAATATAACTGCAAACAACATTACACTGGAAGCAAAGAAAAATATCAGCAATCTGCTGACAGATCTGATCCAGAAAGAATATCAGGTATCTGATAAACTTCTGACAGAAAAAGACGGAGACGAACTGGAAGACCCGAAAATTTCCTTTATCATGGTTAAGAAAGAAAACGAGATCGTTGACGAGGAAGGTAATACGGTTACAGTTACTGTATGGGAACCGGAATTTACTGTATCAGGTTATGGGGATTATACCGGAAACTGGGTATTTGATTCAAAGAAAGAAGGCATTCTGAATGCATCCTCCGAAGAAGGAAATATCCAGATAAAGGAAAAAGAAGGAAACATCGGCCTCGGCGTGATCACAGCACCAAATGGAACTGTAGAGATCGCAACAGATATGGATTCCGATATTCTTGACAGAAGATCAGAGGATCAGAAAGAAGCAGGACTGGTAAATATCACAGCAGGTGATGGAAACAGCAGCCTTACAGGTAAGAGCATTGGAACAGAAACAGATCCGATCACAGTTGACATCAAAGGAAAACTTCTTGTAGATGCAATCGAAGATATCAGACTGGAGGCAAAGAACAGTCTGGACGCACAGACTGACAGTCAGACCGGTAAAGTTTATGCTTCAGCCGAAAAAGACCTCACACTGTCCAGCAGTAAGAAGTCCAACGGCGGAACTGGTGACTTGTATGTAGTGAAACCAAAAGCCGGAAGAAATCTCACTCTTGAGGCAGCAGGAAATCTTTACACAGATGATCTTACCGCTCCTGGAAATGTAACTGCAAAAGCAGACGGAAACATTACTGTTGATACAGTAAATGCCGGAAAAGATGCTGCTCTTGAAGCTGGTGGAGATGTACTGGCCGGACCAGTGAAAGCCGGAGAAAATGCTTCCATAACAGCAGGTGGTTCTATTCTTGAAGGCGAACGAGGTGATGAACCGGCAGCAGTAACTGCAAAAAACATCACACTGATCGCTGGAAAAGAAGTCGGAACAAGAGAAAATCCATATGAGGTGGATACGTCCACAGATGGAACTCTCGCTGTAAAAGCAGACAGTGCAGTGATCCGTGAAATCAGCGGAGATCTTACACTGAAACAGATAGAAACAAAGAAAGATTTTGTTCTGGACGCAGATGGAAGTGTATACGACGGAAACGGAAACCTGCCTGACAAAGCTGCGGATGCAAAAGCAGATGTTGATAAGGCACAGGTGAAGAAAGACGCCGCAGAAACAGACAAACGTGTCCATGAAGAACTGATCCTTCCACCTCTTCGTGATAAGAAAGATCAGGCAGAATCAGCAGAATCCAAAGCTGAAAAAGCAAGAGATGAAGCTCAGAAGAAGTCTGATGAACTGAAACAGAAGATCCAGGATATGGAAAAACTTCAGAAAGACCGTGAAGAGCTGCTTCAGAAAGCTGTTGATACAGCAAGAGATCAGCTCAGAAAAGAACTTGAGAAGAAACTTTCAGACACAGATCAGAAGATTCAGGATATTGAAGCAGAAATAAAAGACCTGGAAGCAAAAGAAGACCTTACACCGGAAGAAACTGAACAGCTTGAGAAACTGAACAGCTCCAGAGACGAACTTAATGGACAGAAAACTGAGCTGAATGAACAGCTTCAGAATCTGAACGATACAGAAGGTTCTGAGGAAGAAATGCTGAGCAGAATTCAGGATATTCAGAACAGACTGGAAAAAGGTGAGCTGACAGAAGAGGAAGCAGAGGAACTTCTGAAAGATCTCCTGCCGGCAAAAGACCTTCTGGAAAGCGGAGATATTGAGAAACTTGCAAAAGATCTTGATGCAGCACGGGAAGAATTTGCAAAAGCAGAAGAAGACCGCAAAGAGGCAGAAGAGAATTATGCAAAAGCTCATGAGGAAGCAGAAAAAGCCAGACAGGAATATGCAGCCAGTGAAGAAGAACTGAATCAGCTGAAAGAGAAATTAAGAGAAGCTGAGGAAGAACTTAAGAAAGCAAAAGATGCATACGAAGAGGCTAGGAAGAAAGCTGAAAAGGAAACTGCAACAATTATCACCGGTGGAAATCTTGAGATCACAGCCAATGGCGAAGTGGGAGAAGAAGACCATGGTCTTTCCGTCAAAGTTGATGGAACTGTAAAGATAAAAGCAGAAGGAGATGTTTCTCTTACATCACCGTCTGATCTTACAGTAGATAATATCAACAGTAACGATGGAAACGGAGATGTTACGATCCGGGTAAATGGAAATCTGAAAGATGTTCCGGGAAAAGCTCCGGCAGTTAAAGCAAAAAGAGCAGATCTGTCCGCAGCGGACGGTGATATCGGAACACCGGATAATCCGTTCAGTGTCAGTGTTTCTGAAGTCAAAGCAAGCGCAGATGATATTTATCTTGAAAATGACAGAGACCTTACTGTGGATGAAATCCACGGAAAGAGAGATAACGGCACTGTAGCGATCAAAGTTGACGGAAACGTAACAGGTAAGACCCCGGATTCTGTGATCAGCGGCAGTCATCTGGAAGCTGAGATCAATGGAAACTTCGGAACACCGGATGACAGAATGACAACAGATGTAGACAATATCAAAATTAAAGCAGACAACATTTATCTGGGTAATATTTCAGATAAACTGGAAATCGGTGGAATGACCGCAGAGGACATTGACATCATCGCGAGAGGCGATATCTTTGGAAAAGATGTAAAATCCAGTAATCTTATGATCCGTTCCAACGGACATACCGGTTATGAAGATAATCCTCTTCTGATCCATGTCAGCGGAAATGTAGATATCAGTTCTGCATATGGTGAAGTTCATTATGTTAACAGTTACCGCAAAGCGAACCCGTCTGAGGATCCTGACAAAAATAACAGTCAGAATCAGAACTCAGAAAAACAGCCGGAAATGAAACCGGATAAAAAACCTCAGCAGAAACCGTCTTCAGGAAAAGAAGATGAGAAGAAGCCGGGTGAAAATATTCCGGAACAGAAGGCAAAAGGAATTCAGCTTTCTGTAAGGACTGGAGATTCCACTCCGACAGAAGCAAATCTGTATCTGGCATTACTTTCTCTGGCAGCAGTATTTCTTCTGCTTAAAGAAAAAAGAAGAAAGAACAGATAACAAAGTCGGAAAAATTTGAAACAAAAAGAGACTGTCCCAAAGGCCGCAAGGCCCTCGGGGCAGTCTCTTTTTTATAAAATAAAAACATATGTAAGATCAGTCTTTTTTCAGTTTGATTTTTTCTTTTAAGACAACGCAGCATGCAAGGTCGCCGATAACATTGACACAGGTTGCGCCCATGTCGCAGAGGGTGTTGATACTGATATAGACCCCCATAATACCTGCAGGAAGACCAGCCATAGTGGCAAGTGCTGCAAAAGATGCGATTGCTCCGCCTGGTATTCCAGGCGTTCCTACAGAGAGAAGTACATTTGCAAGGAGGATAATGACCATCATAGAAACACTTACATTAATTCCACAGGCATTTGCGAAGAACATGATCATAAAGGACATCAGGATAGAAACCGCGTCCATATTTACAGTTGCGCCAAGTGGAATGGCGATACTGGTGATCTGGTTGGAAACACCCATATCTTCTTCCATACATTGTTTACTGATTGGGATTGTTGCAGAACTGGAACAGGTACCGAATGCATTCAGTGCTGCAGGCATAATAGCCTTGAAGAAGCGTACAGGGCTTTCTTTTCCAATGATTTTTACTGCAAGACCATAAACAATGATTGCAAATCCAAAGAATGCAATATAAAGAATAATCAGCTGTGTGGCAAGTGAAATAATAGTTTCAGTTCCGTTTGCTTCAACTACAGGAACGATGGTACAGAATACACCGATCGGTGTAAAGTACATAACAGTGCTGATTACTTTCAGGCAGACTTCGTTGAGAGAGTCGATAACTTTTACAAGCGGATTCCCTTTTTCACCGACTGCGATCAATGCAAATCCCACGATAACGGCAAATACAAGAACCTGAAGCATATTTCCGTTTGCAAAAGCAGCGATTGGATTGGATGGAATCAGATTTTTGATAGTGTCCAGAATATTGCTCATATCTGTGGCCTGAATATCTGAAGTTGCCATTTCAAAGGAAACACCTTTTCCAAGATGGATCAGTCGTGGAATGATCAGACCTGCCAGACTTGCGAGAGCTGTTGTACTGAGAAAGAAAATCATGGCAGAACCGGTGATTTTACCGGTAGTACGTATGTTTCCGATGCTGCAGATTCCCATAACGATAGAACAGAAGACAAGTGGAAAAATCATAAGATTCAGGGCATTCATATAGATACCACCCAGAAGACTGGTAACAGTCAGAATAAGGCCAAAGCGTCCTGCTAGAAACAGTCCGGTACAGATACCGAGAATGAGCCCTACAAAGATAGCACCGGTGATGTGTTTCCGGTACCAGGCATAAATTTGTTTCATTTTGTTCCCTCCTCATAAATGTAAACGATGTATATATAGCATAAATATACACGAAATATGTTGGAAATTATATCATGTACCGTCATATGGTGTCAAGAAAGCCCATGAAAACAGAAATCTACCTGTTTAATTTTTTATACGAGTATGCTATTATACTTTTTATGGTATTTATTACCTGGGAAAAGGTAATAATTATGAGGAAGGCTGGGGGAGTGACTGTGAATAACAAAACATTACAAAAGAGAGAATTGGATTATTTTTTTGTTGAAGAATCATATGGAGGAAATCAGGATCTGTTTCCGGATCCGCTTATGAGAGACTGCGGCTGTGGCGCAATAGCAGCCTGTGAAAGCAGTGTGTTTTTTGCGAGACGTGCGGGAATGGACAAGCTGTATCCTTACAGGAAAGATGAGATCACCTGGGAGGAATACCATGAATTTTCATATCTTATGAAACATTACCTCTGTCCGGGGCCGGACGGGATTGACACTCTGGAAATGTTTATGAACGGATTTGAAGAATATCTTGAAGATGTCCATGAGCAGAGGGTAAAGATGAATCCGTTTCATGGAAATCATACATATGAAGAAGCAAGGAAAGCACTGTGCAGACAGATAGATAATGACTGTCCGATTCCCTATCTGCTTCTGAAACATCAGAACAGTAAGGGCTATCTGGAAGATTATATCTGGCACTGGTTTATTGTTGCAGGATATGAAGAAAAAGAAGATGATCTTATGGTAAAGGCAGTTTCCTATGGGGAATATAAATGGTTTCCTTTAAAAGAGTTATGGGATACAGGATATGACCGAAAAGGCGGTATGATTTTGTTTCATATAGAGCAGTGACATTTTTTTTGATTCCGGAGGTATTTATATGGAAGCAAGAGAGATATTAAACAGATTCAGAAATGGTGAGATCACAATAGAAGAAGCTGAGCATTATTTCCGTAAAGAGCCTTTTGAAGAAATGGGTGAATATGCAAAACTGGATTCGCACAGGGAGATACGATCAGGTTTTCCGGAAGTCATTTTTTCAAGTGGAAAGGCAGATGAACATTTTGTCCATATTTTCAAAAAACTCTATGAGGATAATGGAGAAGTTCTTGGAACGCGAGCTTCCAGACATCAGTATGAGCTTGTAAAAGACCTTCTTCCCGGAGTGAAATATGACGAACTCTCACATATTATCAAAATTGAAAAAAGGGATAAAGAACATATAGGAAAGATTGCGGTCTGCACAGCAGGAACAGCAGATATTCCGGTAGCAGAAGAGGCTGCCCAGACAGCAGAATATTTCGGTGCACACGTAGAAAGAGTTTTCGATGTCGGAGTCAGTGGCATTCACAGACTGTTTTCAAGACTGGAAGTAATCCAGGATGCTACCTGCGTGGTAGCAGTTGCGGGGATGGAAGGTGCGCTTGCAAGTGTGCTTGGAGGACTGGTAAATAATCCGGTAATTGCTGTGCCGACATCTGTTGGTTATGGCGCCAGCATGAATGGACTGTCTGCACTTCTGACGATGGTCAATTCCTGCGCAAACGGAATTGCAGTAGTGAACATAGATAATGGATATGGAGCAGGATATATGGCAACACAGATCAACCGGCTTGCAGTAAGAGGCTGGAAAAAATAATACAGGAGATATACATGGGAGAGACCTTATATTTAGAATGTTATTCAGGAATCAGCGGAGATATGACAGTTGCGGCACTCCTGGATCTTGGCGCAGATCAGGGGAAACTTGACAGAGCACTGAAAAGCCTGCCTATTGACGGATTTTGTACAGAAATTTCCAGAGTTATGAAATCAGGACTTGATGTATGTGATTTTTCTGTGATTCTGGATCAGGATAATCATGATCATGACATGGAATATCTTCATGGAAGAGGGCAGCACCACAGCCATGAAGAATATGAACATTATCATGGTGAACATGAACACCATCATGAAGGACATGAACATTGTAATGAGGCTGCACAGAATCATCACCATGAACATATGCACAGAGGCATGAAGGAAATCAGGGAAATACTTAATAGCGCTGCTCTTACAGAAAGAGCACGAAATACAGCACTTAAGATATTCAGTGTGCTTGCTGAGGCTGAATCAAAGGCTCACGGAGTGCCGATGGAAGAAGTACATTTTCATGAGGTAGGTGCCGTGGATTCGATTGTAGATATCACGGCTGTGGCAGTATGCCTTGATGATCTTGATATCGAGGAAGTGATCGTGCCGGTTCTCTGGGAGGGCACCGGGTTTATCAGATGTCAGCATGGACTGATTCCGGTACCTGTACCCGCTGTTTCCAATATTGTATCTGCAAATCACCTGAAACTGAAAATCACAGATGTTCAGGGGGAACTGGTTACACCTACAGGTGCGGCAGTAGTGGCAGCCATCCGTACTTCCGAAAAACTACCGGAAGATTTTACAATAGAAAGAACCGGCCTTGGAGCTGGCAAAAGACAGTACAGCTGTCCTGGAATTTTAAGGGCGATGCTGATTCGCACGGAAACTGCCGGTGATACTGAAAGAGACACGGTCTGGAAACTGGAAACAGACATTGATGACTGCTCAGGGGAAAACATGGGAAGGGTAATGAACCTTCTTATTAGAAACGGTGCAAGAGAAGTGCACTATACACCTGTCTATATGAAAAAAAACAGACCGGCGTATGAACTGACCGTGATCTGCAAAGAGGACAAAAGAACTAAACTTGAGCAGATTATTTTTGAAGAAACAACTACTATAGGTATTCGGAGGACACCAATGGACAGGACAATCCTGAAAAGAGAGATTCAGGAGATTGAAACATTTATGGGAAAGGCTGTTCTGAAGGTGTGTGAATTACCGGATGGAAAGAAAAGAGCTTATCCTGAATATGACAGCGCAACTGCACTTGCAGATGCAAATGGAATAAGCTTCAGAGAAGCATATAA
This sequence comes from Blautia sp. HCP28S3_G10, assembly GCF_052065235.1. NCBI lineage: Bacteria > Bacillati > Bacillota > Clostridia > Lachnospirales > Lachnospiraceae > Blautia > Blautia sp. HCP28S3_G10. The sequence goes on from NZ_JBQHUL010000005.1 coordinate 84,368, forward strand.
CAGAATTTTGGACTGCTGGGAGACAGGAAGGTGAGACAGAAATGAAAACAGGACTGGTTTTGGAAGGCGGAGCCATGCGAGGCATCTATACGGCAGGAGTACTTGATGTGCTGGACGAGCATGGAGTTCATTTTGACGGTGTGATCGGTGTTTCAGCAGGGGCGCTTCATGGCTGTTCATTTGTATCAGGTCAGAGAGGGAGAAGTCTTCGTTACTTTAAAAAGTACAGAAATGACAAACATTTTATGAGTCTCTGGAATCTGATACATACAGGTGAAGTAGTAGGTACACAGCTGTGTTATCATGATATTCCGGAGAGACTGGATCCATTTGATTATGAGGCATTTCTTAAATCAGACACGGATTTTTATGCGGTATGTACCAATCTTGAAACCGGAAAAGCAGAATATATTAAAATCACAGATATGATGAATCAGATTGATGTCATGCGTGCCTCTGCTTCGATGCCATATGTTTCAAAGACTGTTGAGTATAATGGAATGAAACTTCTGGACGGTGGCTGCGCAGACAGTGTACCGGTACAGAAATTCCGGCAGATGGGATATGACCGTACAGTTGTGGTTTTGACAAGAGAAGATGGTTATCAGAAGAAACCGCAGAATGCTGCTGTAGCAGAACTTAAATATCACAAATATCCGAATTTTGTGAATGCGTTGAAAACCAGACATGAAGAATATAACCGGACGCTGAAAGAAATAAAAAATCTGGAAAAAACAGAAGAGATTTTTGTGATCAGACCAAGCGTAAAACTGACTATTGGCAGAATGGAAAATGACATAAATGAAATACAGAAAGTTTATGATATTGGCAGGAAAGATGCAGAAAAACAGGTGGAAAAAGTCAAAATCTGGCTGAAAGGATAAGACCGTGCGAAAAATGAATCCAAATGAGATGAGGGTAATCGCAAGAATCCATAATGATTTTCCGACAAAATTTGGAATACCACATCAGAGCAACCGTCTTGATGTGTTGAAGGCAACAATTGTTTTTGAAAAAGAATACCGTGTCCGTGATGCTGTCAGAGGACTGGAAGAATACTCCTATATATGGCTTCTCTGGCAGTTTTCAGAGGCTGTAAGAGACGGATGGTCTCCGACAGTAAGACCTCCGCGGCTGGGGGGAAATACGAGAATGGGCGTATTTGCCACAAGATCTCCGTTCCGTCCTAATAATATTGGACTTTCTTCCGTAAAACTGGAAAAAATTGAACAGGATCCGGTGCTTGGACCTGTACTTCACATATCAGGAGCAGACCTTATGGATGGAACACCAATCTATGACATCAAACCATATCTTCCTTATGCGGACAGCCATCCGGAAGCAGCAGGTGGTTTTACGGACCAAATAGAGGATTATCGTCTTGAAGTGGAATTTCCGGAACTACTTATGGAACAGATTCCAAAAGAGCAGAGAGAAGCGCTTCTGGAAGTATTGGCAAATGATCCACGGCCACGCTATCAGAATGATCCTGACAGGCTTTATGGAATTGCTTATGGACAGAAGGACATTCAGTTCAGAGTGAGGGACAAAAAGCTCCAGGTAGTAAATGTACGGCCATTTAACACTCTTTTGCGTTAAACTGAAAAAATGTTTTGACAAATAAATTATAGTGTGTTAGTATGTACTTACTAGGTTAGTGCATACTAACACGAAACTGGAAATCAGGCGGCGGTGAAGCCGCTTTTATTTAAAAACATAAGTTAGTTGAGAATAACAAAGAGGTGACCGTATGAGTATAGTAATCGTAGGCGGAAATGAACGCATGGTATGTCAGTATGAAGATATCTGTAAAGGATTTGGATGTAAGGCGAAGGTATTTGCAAAAGAAAAAGGTGCCATGAAGAAAAAAATCGGTGCGCCGGATCTTCTGATTCTTTTTACAAATACAGTTTCTCACAAGATGGTGAACTGCGCTGTAGAGGAGGCAAAAAGAAAATCAATTCCGGTGTGCAGATGTCATACAAGCAGTGCAACTGCACTGGAAGGTATCCTTCGTCAGTACTGTGCGTAAGAAATTTTAAAGAAACACTTGCAAATCTTTCTGTTTTTCAATACAATAGATAACAAAGTTTTATTACTGTAGCAGAGGAAAGTCTGCGGATCAATAAAAACAGAAGGGTAAGAAGTGTTATTATGAAAAAAGTTGTAAAATTCGGCGGAAGTTCTCTGGCCAATGCAGAACAGTTTAAGAAGGTTGGAGACATCATCAGAAGTGAAGAAAGCAGACGTTATGTAGTGCCATCTGCACCTGGTAAAAGATATGCAGGAGATACAAAAGTCACAGATCTTCTGTATGCATGTTATAACAAGGCTGAGTCTGAACAGGACTTCACAAACATTCTTAAAGAAATCAAAGAACGTTATTATGAAATTATCCGGGGTCTGAAACTTGATCTTTCTCTTGAAGAAGAGTTTAAACAGATTGAGGCGGATTTTAAAGCTCATGCAGGAAGTGAATATGCTGCTTCAAGAGGTGAGTTCCTGAATGGTAAAGTAATGGCCGCTTATCTTGGATATGAATTTGTAGATTCCGCAGAAGTAATCCGTTTTGATAAAAATGGAAACTTTGATGCTGATAAGACAGACAAACTTCTGTCAAAACGTCTTCAGAAATGTGAAAAAGCTGTAATTCCGGGATTTTACGGCGGGAAAGAAGACGGAACAGTGAAGACATTCTCAAGAGGCGGTTCTGACGTAACAGGTTCTCTGGTTGCCAAGGCAATCCATGCTGATGTTTATGAGAACTGGACAGATGTATCAGGTTTCCTTGTAACAGACCCGAGGATTGTTGAGAATCCGGCAGTGATTGAGACTATCACTTACAGAGAACTGAGAGAACTTTCCTATATGGGTGCTACTGTGCTTCACGAGGATGCAATTTTCCCTGTCCGTAAAGAAGGTATTCCGATTAATATCCGTAATACCAACCGTCCGGAAGATAAGGGTACATTTATTGTAGAAAGTACTTGCCGTAAGCCCAAATATGTGATCACAGGTATAGCAGGAAAGAAAGGTTTCTGTTCTATCAATATTGAAAAATCCATGATGAACAGCGAGATTGGATTTGGAAGAAAAATTCTCCAGGTATTTGAAGATCAGGGAATCAGTTTTGAACATGTTCCTTCAGGAATCGATACAATGACTGTATATGTTCACCAGGATGAATTTGAGGAAAAAGAACAGCAGGTAATTGCAGGAATCCACAGAGCTGTACAGCCTGATTTCGTGGAAATGGAATCTGACCTTGCACTTATCGCTGTTGTAGGCCGTGGAATGAAATCCCAGAGAGGAACAGCAGGCCGTGTATTTGCAGCACTTGCCCATGCCCGCGTAAATGTAAAAATGATCGATCAGGGCTCCAGTGAACTGAATATTATTATCGGTGTGGAAAACAGAGATTTTGAGACTGCTGTAAAGGCTATTTATGATATTTTTGTAATGACACAGATCTGATAAGGAAGAATCCAAATAAGAGATCTGTACAGAAATCAATAAAAAAAGCGCCAAAAAAATCATAACTCCTGAGTTAAATTTGTAAAAAGTATCGAAAAATATGAAGAAAATTTAAACTCTATTGACAGGAGATTCACAAAGTGCCAAAATACGCATAAATCAAAATCAGGAGGTTGAAGGATATGATTGAAAAGCAGATCAGACTGAACGCCACAGAGGACGTAAAGGAATTTGTAAACGAAGCAACAAAGTGCGAGTTTGATATTGATATTTCGTATAACAGAATTATTATTGATGCAAAATCACTTTTGGGCATCCTGAGCATGGATCTTACGAGAGAACTTACTGTAAGATGTTATGGGGAGAGTCAGAGATTCAATAAAGTGATGGAAAAATTTGCTACAGCATAATAATATTTGATACCAGTGTAAATTTGGGGCATTTGCCCCGGACTTCTAAAAAGGCGCATATCCGGACTGGAGATATGTGCTTTTTTTTCATTATAAGAGATTACTCCGTAATGTTCCAATAAAGGTTGTATAATAAGAATAGAGGTGTTACTGTTTACTGGTAATATAACAGTAACAATATGAAAGGCAGAAAAAAATGGAAAAACCGGTGATACGTATTTCAGTTCGTAATCTGGTGGAATTTATTTTGAGAAGCGGAGACCTGACAGGCAGAAGCGGAACTGCTGCAGACAAAGAGGCCATGCTGAAGGGGAGCCGCATTCACAGAAAAATACAGAAACAGATGGGGAGCAATTATAAGGCAGAAGTTTCCCTGAAAAGAGATACTGAATATGAAAATGTTATTCTCCGGACAGAAGGCAGGGCAGACGGAATTTTTACGGAGGAAGACAGGACATGTATTGATGAGATCAAGGGTGTATACAGAAATATAGATCAGATGGAAGAACCTGTACCGGTACATCGGGCACAGGCCTTATGTTATGCGTGGATATGGATGGAACAGCAAAAACTTGATGAGATTGATGTGCAGATGACATATGTGAATCTGGATACAGAAGGTGTCCGACGTTTTCGTGAAACAGTTTCACACGACGAACTTGAAAAATGGTATCAGAATCTTATGGATGCCTATTACAGGTGGATCAGTTATCAGATCACCTGGCGAAAAGAACGGAATGTCTCAATGGAAAACCTGGAATTTCCTTTTCCATACAGAAGCGGGCAGCGTGATATGGTTGCCGGGGTTTATCACGCGCTTTCAAAAGGAGAACAGATTTTTGTGCAGGCGCCAACCGGAGTCGGAAAAACCATGTCATCTGTTTTTCCGGCAGTACGTGCAGTCGGAGAGGGCAAAGGTGAAACAGTTTTTTACCTGACAGCCAGAACAATTACCAGAACAGTAGCTCAGGATGCCTATGAGATTCTGCGGGAGAAAGGTCTGAAATTTAAGGTAATCACACTTATTGCAAAAGAAAAACTCTGCTTCTGTGAAAAAACAGAATGTGAACCGGAAAAATGTCCCTATGCAAAAGGCCATTTTGACAGGGTAAATGATGCGGTCTATGAATTATGGACAGAAGAGCAGGCATTTGACAGGGAAACGATACTCCGACAGGCAGAAAAATGGAAAGTCTGTCCTTTTGAAATGAGTCTTGACCTTGCCGTGTGGATGGATGGGATCATCTGCGATTATAATTATGTGTTTGATCCTAATGCCTGTCTGAAGCGTTTTTTTGGAGAAAATAATCCCGGAGAATATATTTTTCTTATTGATGAGGCACATAACCTTGTTGACAGAGGAAGAGAAATGTACAGTGCAGTTCTGTGCAAAGAAGATATAGAAAATATCCGAATAAAAGTAAAAAAATACAGTCCGAGACTCGGGCGTCTTCTGAATAAAACAAAGAAACAACTGGAGACACTGGAAGAAGACTGTATCAGCTGGAAAGTACTCGATAATGCAGGGGCGCTTCCTGTCAGCCTTCTGAGTGTACAGGGGGAAATGGATAAACTTCTGGAAGAACCTCCTTCGCAGGAGTTTACAGATGATATACTGGAATTTTATTTTCAGGTACGTGATTTCCTGAATATAGCAGAACTGGTAGATGAAAATTATGAAGTTTATGTTTCTTATGGAGAAGATGGAAAATTTCGCATGAAATTATTCTGCGTAAATCCCGCAGCCAATCTTCAGCGATGTCTGGACAAAGGCAACAGTACTGTGTTTTTTTCTGCCACCCTTTTGCCTTTAAAGTATTATCGTAAAATGCTCAGCACAAGATCTGAAAATTTCGGACTCTATGTGGGTTCACCTTTTGAACAGAAAAAACGCTGTCTTATGATTTGTACAGATGTAAGCAGTAAATATACAAGACGTGGATATAAAGAATACCGGAAGATTGCGGAATACATTGCCAGGATGGCATGGCAGAAAAAAGGCAATTACATGGTATTTTTCCCATCATATAAATTGATGGAAGATGTATATCAGATTTATCAGGAAGAGTTTGCTGTCAGCTGGGTAAGGTGCATCTGTCAGAGCAGTGCCATGACAGAGTCTGAGAGAGAAGAGTTTCTGCAGGAATTTCGTGAACAGGAAGATACACTTCTTGCTTTTTGCGTTATGGGAGGTGTTTTTTCGGAAGGAATCGACCTTATGGGTGATCGTCTGATCGGTGCCGCTGTTGTGGGAACCGGACTCCCGCAGGTGAGCGCAGAAAGGGAAATCCTGAAAAACTATTATGACAGAAAGGGAGAACAGGGGTTTGACTATGCCTATCGTTATCCGGGAATGAATAAGGTCCTTCAGGCGGCGGGACGGGTGATTCGCACAAAAGAAGACCGGGGAACCATTCTTCTTATGGATGAACGTTTCTGTCAGAGAGAATACAGGACACTTTTTCCACAGGAATGGCAGGAGATAAAATACTGTAGCCTGGAAACTGTAGAAGAACATATTCGTGATTTCTGGGCAACTGTTCAAAAGTTTTACTGAGGAGGAAAACAGCCGGACTTGACAGAAGAACAGATCAACGCTACTATGAACACAACATAAATCAGCACAGCTGATGACAAAGGAGAATGGAATGAAATATGAAACCTGTTATCAAAAACTGGGGATTCTGATCATGAGCCTGTGTCTGGCAGCAGCAGAACCTGTTGTAACCGTATCTGCGGATACAGACAGCCTTCTTTCCGTTACAGATGAAGCACAGATAAAACCAATGGAAGATGGTTCTGGAAAATATCTTCTGAAAAGTGACGGATTTTACTGCCTGAAAGAAAATGGGTCAAAAGATACACAGAGTGCGGTTCATTATTTTGACCATTTGCAGATTGACGGAACTGTAATGGACGGTTTTTATTATCATGATGAAACAGGAAAATTTCAGGCAGGGAGTCCTCATATTATTAAAATAAAAAATCTTACCTGTGATAAAAATACCACAGATGCTGATACCGGAATACAGACTACAGAAGAAGTTACCTTTGACGGCTGTTACATGGTAAATAATCTGGGAAAACTTTCAGCAGCACCGCAGGTCCGTTATATAGATAATCTGACCCTTGATGGAGTGAATTACAATGGATATTATTATTTTGATGAAAACGGTCGCATGGTTACAGAAAACGGTATGCATCAGCTTGATATGACCTCCAATGGCAAAAAATTTTCCGGAACATATTATTTCGGAGGAGTAAATGGTGTACTGACCGAAGAAAACGGAACAACTCCGGAAGGTTTTCCTGTAGATGAAACAGGAAAAATCCAGAATCTGGATGATCTGGGGATGGATACGTTGAAACCGCAGCTGGAATCCATGCTGCAGGAATATGACGGTCAGTGGAGTGTATACGTAAAAAATCTGGATACGGATGAGGAGATTCTCCTGAACAATACACCTTTATATTCAGCAAGTCTCATAAAAGCATTTGTTATGGCAAAAACTTACGAAGATATGGATATAGTTCTTACAAATGAGGCTGCATTTATGAAAACAGATGTAGATAACACGGCAGTTTCCACCAAGGTGAATGATCTTCTCTGGAATATGATCACAGTCAGTGACAATGAGTCCTGCAATGAATTAGGAAGACTTCAGTCCGAAAAACATGATTTTCTTGAAGGAGCAAAGGAGGTAAACAGGTATCTGAAAAAAGAAGGGTATAAAGATACCAGTTACCAGAGTACACTGCATCCTTCTGCTTCACCGAAACTATCTCTTGGAGAACATAATACAACAACAGTTGCAGACTGTGGACTTCTCCTGGAACGTATTTACAGAGGAGAATGCGTAAGTAAGGAGGCTTCTGCAAGTATGCTGGATCTTCTGAAAAATCAGCAGAATACTGTGAAAATCCCGTCAGGGATCAGCGATGATGTGGTAATAGCAAATAAGACCGGGGAAACCGATGAAGATCAGCATGATATTGCAATTGTATATGGACCAAAAACTACATATATTCTCTGCGTAATGTCTCAGGACTGGAAAAACGGAAATACAGCAATCGAAAATATCCGTACGATTTCCAGAACTGTATACAATTATCTGAATCTGTGAGATTATAATGTATTGCCGTGTAACCGTTCACAGATAATATTGCCACGAATGGAATGACCGGTAACTTACATTGCTTTTTGGCTGAGAATCATGTATAATAGCAATCTGTAACAGTATATAAAAATCAGGAGGAAGAAACTACATGCGAGTCGATACGGATGATTTTGCCCGACCTTGCAGGTGCGGAAAGACGCACCAGACAGATGTAAAAGAAATTTTTATTGAAGAAGGAGCAGTGGAGAAACTGGAAGAAGCCATGTCAGAAGGTTTCCTGAAACAGTATATTTCTCCTTTGCTTATCTGTGACACCAACACATGTCAGGTTACAGAAGAAAAGATGGAAGATATCTATGACAGATGTCAGGTTCTTGTTCTGGACGCTGATGATCTTCAGGCTGACCAGCATGCAGTGGAGATTGTAGAAAATTATATGGACGAGGATATTGATCTGATCCTCGCAGTAGGTGCAGGAACAATTCATGATATCAGCAGATATATTGCTTTTCAGTATAAGATTCCTTTTATTTCTGTTCCGACAGCAGCAAGCGTTGAAGGATTCGTATCAACAATAGCGGCAATGAACTGGAATGGTATGAAGACAACAGTTCAGGCACAGCCGCCGATTGCAGTTTTTGCAGATACCGGGATATTTGCACATGCGCCGGAGCGCCTGACAGCTTCCGGAGTTTCAAATCTCCTGGGAAAATATATCTGCCTTGCGGACTGGAAAATTGAACATATAATTACAGGTGAATATATTTGTGAAGAAATCATTGAACTGGAAGAAAAGATATTGAAGACAGTACGTTCCTGCCTGAAGGACATTGCTGAGGGCGATGAACCGGCCTGTGAAAAATTAATGTATGGTCTGATCTTTTCAGGACTGGCTGCGCAGATGGCAGGAAGTTCAAGACCTTCTTTTTCTGCGGAACATCATCTTTTGCATCTTTGGGAGATGGAAGTGATCAATGACAGGCTGGAGGCTCTTCATGGAGAAAAAATTTCTGTTGCAACCATGCTTGTGCTTCAGAAGTATAAACACATTGCCGCAGTAATACGTGAGGGCAGATGCAGAGTCAGGTCATGTCCGCAAGATGAAAGCATACTTATTAAAAAAACATTTGGAAACAAAGACATTTTTGGAAAAATAAACAAAGAAAACCAACCGGATCCTCTTGAAGAGATCAACCCGGCAAGACTTGAAGAATGTCTTACAGAGATTGCGGATGTGATTGATGAGCTTCCGCAGGAGGAAGAACTTCTTCAGGCAATGAAGAAGGCCGGATGCAAATACAGTGTTTATGATATCGGACTTACAGATGAGATTATTTCTCTGAGTCTGAAACTGGCACCATATGTAAGCAGAAGACTCAGCCTTTTGAGAATCGGTAAAATGCTGGAGATAGAAGGAGAATCAGTATGAGAGTAGGAATGGGATATGATGTACATAAGCTGACAGAAGGCAGGGATCTTATTCTGGGAGGGGTAAATATTCCCTGGGAAAAAGGTCTTCTCGGACATTCAGATGCAGATGTACTGATCCATGCGGTGATGGATGCTCTTCTCGGAGCAGCAGCACTTGGGGATATTGGAAAGCATTTTCCAGATACGGATCCTGCATATAAGGGAATCTCAAGTGTAAAACTTCTGCTACATGTAACAGAGCTTCTGAAACAGAACGGATACAGTATTGGAAATATTGATGCAACGATTATTGCCCAGAAACCCAAGATGGCACCTCATATTGCCCAGATGCGCAAAAACATGGCAGAAGCAATGCAGATACCGGAAGACTGCCTGAATATCAAGGCAACAACGGAAGAGGGACTTGGATTTACAGGAAGAGGAGAGGGAATTGCTGCCCAGGCAATTTGCCTTCTTATCTGAAAGAATGCCGAGACATTCTTGAAAAATAAATACAGAAAGCGGAGGAAAGAAAAATGAGACTTTTTAATACAATGACACGAAGAAAAGAAGAATTTGTACCTCTGGAAGAGGGAAAAGTGAGAATGTATGTATGCGGTCCTACTGTATACAATCTCATTCATATCGGAAATGCGAGACCAATGATCGTTTTTGATACGGTACGCCGTTATCTGGAATATAAAGGCTACGAGGTAAATTATGTATCCAATTTCACAGATGTAGATGACAAGATTATCAAAAAAGCCATCGAAGAGGGAGTAAGTGCAGATGAGATATCTCAGCGATATATTGCTGAGTGCAAAAAAGACATGCAGGGTATGAATGTAAAACCTGCAACAACTCATCCGCAGGCAACACAGGAAATTGACGGTATGATCGAGATGATCCAGACACTGATCGACAAAGGTTATGCCTATCCGGCTGCAGACGGAACTGTATATTTCCGTGTGATAAAATTTAAAGAATATGGTAAGCTTTCACACAAAAATCTTGATGACCTTCAGTCAGGATTCCGTGCACTGCAGGTATCCGGTGAAGAGCAGAAAGAGGATCCGATGGATTTTGTTCTCTGGAAACCGAAAAAAGAAGGAGAACCATACTGGAAATCCCCATGGTGTGACGGAAGACCGGGCTGGCATATTGAATGTTCTGTAATGTCCAAAAAATATCTTGGAGAGGAAATTGATATCCATGCAGGTGGAGAAGATCTTGTTTTCCCTCATCATGAGAATGAGATTGCACAGAGTGAATGCTGCAATGGAAAAACATTTGCAAGATACTGGATGCATAATGCATTTCTGAATATTGATAACCGAAAGATGTCCAAGTCTCTTGGCAATTTCCGTACAGTACGTGAAATCAGTGAACAGTATGATCTTCAGGTTCTCAGATTCTTTATGTTGAATGCTCATTACAGAAGTCCACTCAATTTCAGCGCAGATCTGATGGAAGCTTCCAAAAACGCTCTGGAGAGAATTACAGAGGCTGCGGCAAGACTTCATGACCGCAAAGAAGCTGCCGAAATAAAAGAAGCAACAGAGGCGGAAAAAGCGCTTATTAATGATGAACAGGTTTTTGTTACAAAATTTGAAGAAGCCATGGATGATGATTTCAACACAGCAGATGCACTTGCTGCAATCTTTGAACTTGTCAAATTCGCAAATACAAATGTTCAGGAAGGAAGCTCTGAAGAATTTGCAGCATCAACACTTGCTCTTCTGGAGAAACTCTGTGATGTTCTCGGGCTGATCGTGGAGAAAAAGGAAGAAATTCTTGATGATGAGATCGAAAAACTCATTGAGGAACGTCAGGCTGCCAGAAAAGCAAAAGATTTTGCAAGAGCAGATGAGATCCGTGGAGAACTCCTTGAAAAAGGAATTGAACTGAAAGATACACGAGAGGGTGTTAAATGGAAACGAATCTGATGAAGCTTAAAGAAGCTTTCCATCTGAAAGACCAGGATATGCGAAGCTATTCGCCACTTACTCTGGCTTATATCGGCGATGGAGTGTATGAATTGATCATCCGTACAATCCTTGTAAAAAAAGGAAACTGTCCTGTAAATCAGCTTCACAAAAAAGCCAGCAGTCTGGTGAAAGCTTCTGCGCAGTCTGCCATAATAGATAATATTGAAAGTGAACTGACAGAAGAAGAACATGCTGTTTATAAAAGAGGAAGAAATGCCCATTCTCCTACAATGGCAAAGCATGCCACGATGGCAGATTACCGGAGGGCAACCGGATTTGAGGCGCTGATGGGATATTTATATCTGAAAGAGGACTATGACAGAATGATCACCCTGGTCCGAAAGGGAATAGGAGAGGATAAATTATGAGTGAACAGATAGAAGGACGTAATGCGGTACTGGAGGCTTTTCGTTCAGGAAAGTGTGTAGACAAACTTTTTATTCTGGACGGATGCCAGGATGGCCCAGTACGTACTATAGCAAGGGAAGCACGCAAAACAGATACGATCATCAATTATGTGACCAGAGAAAGACTGGATCAACTCAGCGAAACAAGATCACATCAGGGAGTTATTGCACAGGTCGCTGCTTATGAATATTCAACAGTAGATGAAATTCTGTCAAAAGCTGAAGAAAAGGGAGAGGCACCATTTCTGATTCTTCTGGATAATGTGGAAGATCCGCATAATCTGGGTGCAATTATCAGAACAGCAAATCTTGCAGGAGCACACGGTGTGATCATTCCGAAAAGACGTGCTGTCGGGCTCACATCCACTGTTGCAAAAACATCAGCCGGAGCACTTAATTATACACCGGTTGCAAAAGTAACAAACCTTGTAAAAACAATAAAAGAACTGAAAGAAAAAGGTATCTGGTTTGTATGCGCTGATATGGATGGAGAAACAATGTACAACCTGGATCTTACAGGACCTATGGGGCTAGTGATCGGTAATGAAGGTGAGGGAGTCAGCCGACTTGTGCGCGAAGCCTGTGATTTTACAGCTTCCATTCCTATGAAGGGAGATATAGATTCTCTGAATGCATCTGTTGCGGCAGGCGTGCTGGCATATGAAATTGTCAGACAGCGTATTCAGAAAAAATAGAATCAGGGGAGTTGTTATGAGCCACTATGATGATTACAGTGACGAGGAACTGATTTCCAGACTTCGCAGTGGAGAAAGCGGAATTTCTGATTATCTGATGGAAAAATATAAAGAACTGGTCCGTTATAAGGCGAGAGCCATGTTTCTGATCGGTGGTGAGACAGATGATCTCATACAGGAAGGGATGATAGGTCTGTTTAAGGCTGTGCAGAATTATCAGCCCGACAAAGATACATCTTTTCAAACCTTTGCAACATTGTGCATTGACAGACAGCTGTACAGTGCAATACAGAATTCCAACCGTCAGAAACATATGCCTCTTAATTCGTATGTATCACTAAGCGAAGAAGAGCAGGAGGATATTGAAGGAAACTGGATGGAAAGTCCGGAGGCAATTATTATCGACCAGGAAAGTACCAGGGCACTGGAGCAGGAAATACAGAAAGTCCTGAGTCCTATGGAAAACAAAGTCCTGAATTATTATCTGAGAGGATACAACTATATAAAGATTGCCAAACTGATGAACAAGACACCGAAATCAATAGATAATGCACTTCAAAGGATACGTGGTAAAATAAGAAACTTTCCCCTTTCTTTTCTGTACAAAAAGTAGTACAATATCTGTAGTTTTTATGAGTGAAAAGACGACATGTCTTTGAATTTGAAAGGAGCAGCGATTATGGCAAAGTTAAACAAATACTGGGGACTTGTAGCTGTAGGAGCAGTAGCAGCAGCGGCAGCCGGAGCAGTGGCAGCACTGGTACTTAAGAAAAATCCGGAAGAAAATTTTGATGAGGATTTTGATGATTTCGAAGAATCTGAAGAAACTGAAAAAGAAGACAAAAAAGATGGAACTCAGGAGAAATTTGCTGACTGGGAAGAAGCTGAAGAAATGGTAGAAGAAGCCGTTGAAGAAGAAACAGCTTCCGACGAAGAAGAAACAGCTTCCGACGAAGAAGAAACAGAAGAAAATGAACCGGAAGAAGATCCGGAAGCAGCAGATAAAGAACAGTAAAAAAACAGCACACCTCAAATGTGAGGTGTGCTTGTTTTTTTATGCTTTTGGCAAACGGAAAGAACTCTTCAGAGAAACGATTCTGTTAAATACAGGAGCGCCCTCTTTTGAATCATGGATATCTGCACAGAAGAAGCCATTTCTTACAAACTGGAAGCTGTCATAGCCTTTTGCCTTCATAAGAGCAGGCTCAACATATGCTGTAACAGTAGTAAGAGAATTAGGATTTACATTCAGGGATCCGTCGTCTTTATTATATACACCTTTTTCTTCATCTACGATGTTTTCATAGAGACGTACAGGAACCTGTCCGGCATGAGAAGCTTCTACCCAGTGGATAGTACCTTTGACTTTGCGTCCATCCGGTGCATTTCCACCTTTTGTAGCAGGATCATAAGTGCAGTGAACAACACGTACAGTTCCATCATCATCTGCTTCAAATCCGGTACATGTTACAAAGAATGCATTCATAAGACGTACTTCTGTTCCGATAAAGAGTCGTTTGTATTTTTTGGGAGGATCGATCATGAAATCTTCACGTTCGATATAAAGCTCTTTTCCGAATGGGATCTTACGGGTCCCGAGAGCTTCATTTTCCATGTTGTTCGGAGCTTCCAGATACTCAACCTGTCCTTCAGGATAATTATCAATTACAAGTTTGATCGGATCGAGAACTGCCATCATACGTGGACGTTTTAATTTGAGGTCTTCACGGATACAGTATTCAAGCATTGCATAATCAACAGAACTGTTGGCTTTGGAAACACCACAGAGATCTACAAACATCTTGATGGATTCCGGTGTGAAACCACGACGACGCAGCGCTGCAATCGAAACAAGACGAGGATCGTCCCATCCGTCTACAATGCCGTCTTCAACTAATTTTTTGATGTAACGTTTACCTGTAACAACATTTGTCAGATATAATTTGGCAAATTCAATCTGTTTTGGCGGCTGTGGATATTCCAGTTCACGTACTACCCAGTCATAAAGCGGGCGGTGGTCTTCAAATTCCAGCGTACAGATGGAATGTGTGATTCCCTCGATTGCATCTTCAATAGGATGCGCAAAGTCATACATCGGATAAATGCACCATGTATCGCCTGTTCTGTGGTGAGTCATGTGGGCAACACGATAGATAACCGGGTCACGCATATTCATATTTGGAGATGCCATGTCAATTTTGGCACGGAGAACCTTTTCTCCATCTTTGTATTTGCCGGCTTTCATTTCTTCAAAAAGCTGAAGATTTTCTTCGACACTTCGATTACGGTATGGACTTTCTTTGCCAGGTTCTGTAAGAGTTCCACGGTATTCACGTATCTGATCTGCTGTCAGGTCACAGACATAAGCCTTGCCTTTTTTTATAAGTTTTACAGCAGCTTCATACATCTGACCAAAATAATCTGAAGCAAAGAAAAGTCTGTCTTCCCAGTCCGCACCAAGCCATTTGATATCTGCTTTGATGGATTCTACGAATTCACTTTTTTCTTTTGTAGGGTTGGTATCATCAAAACGCATGTTGAATTTACCATTATATTCTTTGGCCAGTCCGTAATTTAAAAGAATGGATTTGGCGTGTCCGATATGAAGGTATCCATTCGGTTCCGGTGGGAAACGGGTGTGAACAGTGTCATATACACCTTCTGCCAGATCCTTGTCAATAATATTTTCTATAAAGTTTTTTGAAACGGTTTCGTTCTCCATCTCATTTCCTCCTGAATTATTTGCTTCTATATGAAATAATAAATAATGATACCATACTCTTTAGAATTTTTAAAGTTTTAGTGGGAAAATAATGAAAAAAGAAAATTGAAATTTTTAGTTGACAATTCATACATCTTCTGATAACATATTCAAATGTGAGCGATAAATGTCTCATTAACAGATAATTGCTGCTGTGGCTCAGTCGGTAGAGCGTCGCCTTGGTAAGGCGGAGGTCACGGGTTCGATTCCCGTCAGCAGCTTTTTTTAAAATTCTGAGTTTTTTAAATATATATTTATGTTGGCACTGTTCCGGAAATACTCGGATTAAGTGCCTTTTTTGCTTTTATGACATTATTTTGTAATGTTCTGATAAAGCAAATGTTTCTGGTAGTGCAGAAGGCTGCAAAACTCTTGAAGAACAGTATATTGACGTAGACAGTGCTGTGTTTGATACGATAGGACGTGGTATGACTGTCGGAAAAATTCCGTATGCAGGGATTATACTTGTGGCATTTATGACGATAATGGTCAATTATCCCTCAAAGCTACATTCTTACACATATTCACATACCCGACAGTACACAGAAGCTGTGAATGAGTTTACCACTTTGTACAACGAAAAATACAGCAATATAAAAACCGTCTTGGCTGTAAATAATAATGTTGTCATATATAATAGTTTTGGGGTAATTCCCCAGGATAAATATTTCTATCTGCCATCGATCAGTTACAGTAAATTTCCGGAACCGGTTGACAGTCAGGCAGAATCCATTTTAAGCTGCAGAAAAAAACATATGGAAATGTATATCAAAAAGGAGTGAAAATATGTCATCGCTTTATATTATAATCCCCGCATATAATGAGTCAGAAAATATAGAAAATACTATTAATGAATGGTATCCAATAGTAGAATCTCATAATGAAGAAGGAAGTTCTCGCCTGGTCATTATTAATGATGGAAGTAAAGACAATACTTATGACCTGACTTGTGAGCTGGCAAAAACACGTCCGCTGCTCGTTCCGCTTACAAAAAGCAATGGTGGGCATGGTTCTACAGTTCTCTACGGCTACCGCTATGCTCTCCAAAATCATGCCGACTACATTTTTCAAACTGATTCTGATGGACAGACAAATCCTGCAGAATTTGAGCCTTTCTGGGAAAAACGGAATTCTTATGATGCAGTTATAGGTAACCGCCGTGAGAGAGGGGATGGAAAATCCCGTAAGTTTGTGGAAAATACTGTTTGTTTCCTTCTAAGGCTTGTTTTCGGGGTGAGAATTCCGGATGCTAATGCGCCGTTTCGACTGATGCGTGCAGAACTGGTGGCACGATACATAGGAAAGCTTCCTGAAAACTACAACCTTCCTAATATCATGTTTACCACATACTTTGTGCATTATAAGGAAAAAGTTGTTTTTCTTCCCATTTCTTTCCAGCCAAGACAGGCGGGAACCAATTCCTTAAATCTTAAGAAAATTGCGAAGATCGGGATTAAGGCTGTCAGGGATTTTTATATGTTGAAAAAAGATATGTGATATTGGATAATGCGCGGTTGATCTTCTGGTGTGAGATACAGCCGCGCAGTTTTTTTGTTTATGCAGTTGCGTCTTTTGGCGGAAACGGTTATACTGTGAGCAGTTAACAGAAATATACAAAGGAAGTCTGATATGAGAAATATAATTTTGGCTTCTGCATCACCGAGAAGAAGAGAACTGCTGACAAATGCAGGAGTAATTTTTCAGATATGCAGAAGCAATGGGGAAGAAATAATTACGAAAGAAAAGCCGGAAGATATTGTTAAGGAACTTTCTCTTCAGAAAGCTATGACAGTGGCTAAGGAGTGTAAACAGGAAGACGGAACCATTATAATCGGAGCTGATACGATTGTATCCTATGAAGGCAGAATCCTTGGCAAGCCGGAGGATGAAATTGATGCGATAAGAACGCTCTGCATGCTGGAAGGTTCTACTCATCAGGTGTATACAGGAGTTACTCTTCTGTGCAAAAAGAAGGGAATATGGGAAGCAACGGTATTTGCGGAAAAAACAGATGTGACTTTTTATCCTGTTACAGAAAAAGAAATCCGGGAATATGTCAGTACAGGAGAACCTATGGACAAGGCTGGAAGTTATGGCATACAGGGGAAATTTGGGATTTATGTGAAAGGGATTGACGGTTCTTATACAAACGTTGTCGGTCTTCCGGTAGGCAGACTTTTTTATGAGGCAAAAAAATTAGGAATTGAACTGAGAGGAATTGAAGATGATAAGGGCATGTATATTTGATCTTGACGGAACTCTGGCAAATACATTGGATTCAATGGCATATGTAGCCAATGAAATTTTAAGAAATATGGGACTTAAGGAGCAGCCGGCAGATAATTTTAAATATTACAGCGGAGAGGGGGCCGATATGCTGGTCAGAAGATGTCTCATTGATGCGGGCGACCCTGAGCTGGTACACTATGAAGAAGTACGTAACCTGTACCGCAGAAAATTTGATGAAGACCCTTTATATAAAGTGGTTCCATATGATGGCATTATTACAATGCTTCGGCAGCTGAAAGATCATGGCGCAAAACTTGCAGTATGCTCCAACAAACCCCACGAGGCTGCGATAAAAGTTATTGCAAAAATGTTCCCCGGATATTTTGATCTTGTGCTTGGACAAAGTGATCAGATACGTCGTAAACCGGCTCCGGATGGCCCTCTTAAAGCAGCAGAGGAATTCGGGGTAAAACCGGAAGAATGTATGTATGTCGGAGATACCAAAACGGACATGCTCACGGGAACCGCAGCAGGCATGTTTACGGTAGGAGCATTATGGGGATTTCGTGATAGAGAGGAACTGGAAAGTAACGGAGCACAGATCATTGCAGAAAAACCTCTGGATCTGCTTAAAATATATAAGGAGCTGAATCATGATTAAACTGGTGGCAAGTGATCTTGACGGAACACTTCTTCTTAATGGGGCACAGAGTCTTCCTGAAGAACTTTTTCCGCTTATAAAAGAGCTGAAGGATCTTGGAATTCTTTTTGTGGCTGCAAGTGGCAGACAGTATGCCAATATGAAAAGGCTGTTTGCACCTGTTGCAGATGAGATGGCTTTTATAAGCGAAAACGGCGGGCTGGCAGTGTTTAATGATGAAGTACTGTATCAGGACAGTTTTCCCAGAGAACTTGTTCTTGAAATTATAAAAGCAATAGAAAATAAAAACGGGGCAGAATTCACCTGTTCGACAAAAGATTATTATTATATCAGACCGAAAACAGAACATTTTGAAGATCTGATGCTGAATGTTGTCAAAAACAACTGCAGGATCATAAAAGATCTTTCAGAAATTACAGAACCGTGTATGAAGCTGGCAGTATATGAAAGAGGCGGAATCCTGGAAGATTCTGTCAGTTATTGGAAAGAACGTTTTGGAGACAGATGTACGGTAGTTACTTCCGGATTTGCGTGGGTGGATTTCGTGCCATTCACGACAAATAAGGCCAGAGGCCTGAAAGAGTATCAGGAGCGTCTGGGAATCCGGCCGGAAGAATGTGTGGTGTTTGGAGATGAATATAATGATATGGCAATGCTGAAGGCAGTACCTTACAGTTTTGCCATGGCACACGCAAAGCAGGGAGTACGGGAATCTGCATCGTATGAGACAGAACGGGTGGAAACAATATTAAAAAAACTGATAAAAGCAAAAGGTAATATTGAGGAGGTAATCTGAATGTATACAGAAGAATGTGTAAATACTTTTCTTAAAGAACAGGGAAGACTTTATGATGAACCAGTGGCAGAATCTTATGAAGAAGCAGAGGAATTTCTTGAGGACTGTATGGCCGTTGAGGTAAGATCCCTCAGAGAAGTGAGAAAGTATCTGGACGAAGCCGGGGCAGACGTAAGCGGTATGTCTGACCAGGATCTGGAAGATGCATGTGAAGTATTCAGGTTGCCTTCCGGTGGATATCTGATTGTGGAAGGATAATAACGGTTCGACTACATTACTGTAAAACATTCTGTTTTAGCGTTCTGTTCGGCAGGAAGTAAGACAGAATGTTTTTTTTGCTTTATGTAAACGGAAAATAGAAATTACATTACTGATGGAGCGTATGTTATAATCACTAACAGATAATTGAAAAACAAACAGGATTTATTAGAGATGAGGCAGGTAAACAAGATTACTGTGAGCAGTAACAAAATAAGTAAAGGAGGAGAAGAAATGAGAAAAAATAAAAATATCCTTGCAATACTTATGTCATTATTCATGGTTTTATCCATGCTTCCGGTATCAGTTTTTGCAGCAGAAACTGTGACGCTGGATGGCAAACTTAAGATTCATGGAACTGCAATGACAGAGAGTACTTTGAGTGCTGAGTTCAAGGAGGTAAAGCCGGAGGGTCTGACAGAAGACAGTGTCAATTATGTCTGGAGCCGGCTGACACCCGAGAATGAAGCAGCTGAAAAGGCAGGAGAAACACCGGAACTGAAAGAACTTGGCAAAGAAAAAACCTACAAAATCACAGCTGATGATGTTGGTTCAAAGATCGTGCTTACAGTTACCGGAATTGAGGATAAAGGTTTTACGGGTACTTTGAAAGCGACAACAGATACGGTAGCTGAAAAAACTGAGGTAACACCATCAGAAACACCGGCGGCAGATGCAGCAGAAGAAACTGCTTCCGAAGAAAACACGGAGGCAGCACTTCCAGAAGATACAGCACAGACTTCCGACAGTACAGCAGAAGATCAGAATCAGGATGTACAGGAAAATACAGAAGCACAGACTGATGAGACCCAGCAGGAAATTCCGGAGGCAGCACCTGCAGAAAATACAGATACAGAATCCGGCATGACAGATCAGAGCCAGGAAGTATCAGAAACTGAAGTAGCAGATCAACAGGAAACTTCCGAAAACACAGATACAGGAATTCCGGAAGCTACATCTGATGATAATACAGATGAGACAGCTGGAACGACTGCTGTCGATGGAATTCCGGCAGCCACAGAAGACGGTACTTACGGAAATTCGGCAGAAGAATCAGAACAGGAAGATGCTGCTGCGGATGAGACAAAACAGAGTGATGCCGGTTCAGAAGAAGCGGCAGTGTATTATCAGGCTTCAGCAGTAGTCGGAGACGGAACTGCAGAAGTTATGGATTTCGGTACAGTTACGGAAGGACAGGAAACGTCAGTGGAAGGTCAGTTTGTGACTGTGACCAATACAGGTACAGGTACACTTAATTTTACAGGAATCACGCCTGAGAACTTTGCAGTACAGGATATCACTTCACCACTTGAACCAGGTCAGAGCGTCCAGCTCTGGGTAAGTCCGCGTGAAGGCCGTTCTCCTGGCAGTTATGAAGATATTATTACTTATACAAGCGAAGAAGGTGCAGAAGCTTCTTTTACAGCGAAAGTTACAGTAGAAGCAGCACAGAATTCTGATTCTCAGGACAGTGACGGACAGGATAATAATGCAGAACTGCCTGAGGTGACACCTGAGACTCAGCCAGGAACACCGGAAGAAACGCCGGAAGAACCGCCGGAAGAACCGGCAGGCACAGATGAAAATACAGTAACATTACTGACGTCTTCTGAATCTGTAGAATTTACTGACAAAACACCAAAGACAGTAACCATTAAAAACTCTTCAGAAACTGCACTTACAGTAAAAGCAGCAGCGCTTAACGGAAATGTGACAGTAACTCCGGCTTCTCAGATGATCAACCCTGGTGAAAGCTTTGATTTTACGGTTACTCCGACTGAGGTACTGGATATAGAAACAACATATGAAGACAGTATTTCTTTTACAGCTGATGAAGATGAAACAAAGGCGGTAACGGTAAAAGCTTCCATAAAGATTGCGGCACCGGTACTTACCGTGGATAATCCGAAACTGGAGTTTGGAAAGGCAGTGGTCGGATATGCGGAAGCACCGAAGGAACAGTATGTGACCATTACAAATACAGGAAGCAAAGATGCAACAAATGTTGCAGTGACAAATTCAGTTACCAATTTTGAATTTACACTGAAAGATACTGTTATACCGGCAGGCCAGAGTACAACACTTACAGTGCGTCCGGTAAAAAATCTTTCGGCTAAAGGAGATGAGTATACAGACTCATTTGAAATCAGTGATGCAGAGGGAACGAATGCAGTTGTAACAGCATATTTTACAGTAGAAGATGCGAGCCACCTGCTTAATGTTTATCCTGAAGCTCTGAACTTTGCAAGCGCAAAAAAAGGATATGGACAGATATCCGGCCAGGAATTTACAGTTACCAACAGTGGAAATATGGCAGAGACTTTGATTCAGCCGGCTGCAAATAATTTCCAGATAAGCGTAGTCAGTGCAGATGCTCTGAATCTTAATCCGGGAGAGTCTGTAAGTTTTACAGTTACACCCAAAACTGGACTGAATCCAGGAGATTATTCTGAGACGGTTAAAATCGTTTGTTCTACATCAAATGCGGAAGGATCTCTTAAAGTGGATTTCCAGGTTGTAAAAGGAACTGCATCGATAACAAAGATCCAGCAGCCAGCAGAGATCAAAAATCTGGCAAATGGAACCAAAAAGGAAGCAAATGCCCTGAAACTTCCATCTACAGTAGTGATAGAAACTACAAACGGAAACATGAAGGCATCTGTCACCTGGGACATGAAGAAATGTTCCTATGATGCATCCAGCACAAAAGCCCAGTCGTTTACTGTGACAGGAGCAGTGACACTTCCAGAGGGCGTGGATAACGATAATAAAATTGCGCTTACCACAACCGTAAAAGTCAGTGTTAATGCATACTCAGCAAAACTTGCTTCTACAGATAACAATAAGATTACGGGAATTGAGTATAACGGAGTATATACAACACAATCCAAGATTTCATTTACTGCTATAGGAGCAGGAATGGATAACGGCAGTCCGAAAGAAGAAGATACCCGTTATGTTCCGCTGAACTGGACGGTGATCAATACCAATGGTTGGAACGCAGCACCGTACACTGCTTCTTTTGGACTTGCACAAAGTGGTTCTTATACACTGAAAGTAACATTCAAACAGCAAAAATATTCAGGAAGTATGTGGAGTGATACAGGCAGCTATGATACCAAGCAGGTGCCGTTCTCTGTGACAAAAGCAAAAGTAACTGCACCGGGACTGGATATTACACCGGCGGCTAATCAGAAAAAACCGGTCAAAACCGGTGACAATACACCGATTGCACCATTTGTGATTATTCTGATCATTGCGGCAGGAGCAGCCTGCGGAGTTATCGTATACAAAAAGAAACGCAAATAAAAGCTGTATCTGAATTTATATGAAACAGTATTTAACAGGAGAGGTTCCAAACAGGAGCCTCTCTTTTAATGCTATAGGTTCTAAGAGAAGTTGCCGGTGGGAATTTCTCTGTATATCAGAAACTGTTAGCACTCAAATTGAATGAGTGCTAAAAAAATCCTTGACTTTTGTGTGTAAGGGGATTAATATATAGAAAGATGTTAAAAAATGAACTAAAGGAGTGGATAATATGGCTGAAAAGCATGGAAATTTATCAATTAACAGTGAAAATATTTTCCCAATCATAAAGAAATGGCTGTATTCTGACCATGATATTTTTGCGAGAGAACTTGTATCTAATGGCTGTGATGCGATCACAAAACTTAAAAAACTTGAAGTAATGGGAGAATATACTTTCCCGGACAATTATAAACCGGCAGTACAGGTACTTGTTAATTCAGATGAAAAAACTTTGAAATTCATAGATAATGGTATCGGCATGACTGCTGATGAGGTAGAGGAATATATTACTCAGATTGCTTTTTCAGGAGCTACGGAATTCCTTGAAAAATACAAAGATAAAACAACAGATGATCAGATGATCGGTCATTTTGGACTTGGATTTTATTCTGCGTTTATGGTAGCAGACGAGGTACACATTGATACTCTTTCCTATAAAGAGGGGGCTGTACCAGTACACTGGACCTGCGATGGCGGTACAGAATACGATATGCAGGATGGTAATAAAACTACACCTGGAACAGAAATTACTTTGTTTCTGAATGATGAGAGTCTTGAATTCTGTAATGAATATCGTATGAGAGAGGTAATTGAAAAATACTGTTCTTTCATGCCGGTAAACATTTATCTTGCCAAAGAAAATGCAGAGCAGGAATATGAGACCATTGATGAAAAAGATTTACGTGACGATGATGTTGTTGTAGAACATATTCATGAAGATGCAAAGACAGAAGAAAAAGAAAATGACAAAGGTGAGAAAGAAACCGTTGAGGTTTCACCAGCAAAGGATCTTGTCAAAATCAATAAACGTCCTGTATCATTAAGTGATCCAAATCCACTGTGGATGAAGCATCCAAATGAATGTTCAGATGAAGATTACAAAGAATTTTACCGTAAAGTATTTATGGACTACAAGGAACCTCTTTTCTGGATACATCTGAATATGGATTATCCGTTTAATCTGAAAGGGATTCTGTATTTCCCGAAGATCAATACAGAATATGATTCTATAGAGGGAACTATTAAACTGTATAATAATCAGGTATTTATTGCAGATAATATCAAGGAAGTAATTCCAGAGTTTCTGCTTCTTCTGAAAGGTGTTATTGACTGTCCGGATCTTCCGCTTAACGTATCAAGAAGTGCTCTTCAGAATGACGGATTTGTACAGAAGATTTCTGAATACATTTCAAAGAAAGTTGCAGACAAGCTGACCGGAATGTGCAAAACAGACCGTGAATCCTATGAAAAGTACTGGGATGACATCAGTCCGTTTATCAAATTTGGCTGTATAAAAGACAGCAAATTTGCAGAAAAACTTCATGATTATATTCTGTTCAAAGATATTGATAACAAATATCTTACTCTGAAAGACTGTATAGAGGAAAACAAAAAAGAAACAGCAGAAGAAAAGACAGAAGAAAATGCTGAAGAGAAAAAAGACGAAAATAATGAGAGAGAACCGGAAAAAACTACTATTTTCTATGTGACAGATCCGGTACAGCAGAGCCAGTACATTAATATGTTCAGAGCTGCTGGCAAGAATGCTGTGATTCTTTCACATAATATTGATACGCCATTTATTTCTCATCTGGAGCAGAAAGATCAGACAATCCAGTTTAAGAGAATTGATGCGGATCTTACTGATGAACTCAAGGGCGATGGTACAGCAGATGAAGAAACAGCAAAAACTCTTACAGAAATGTTCCGCAAGAATCTGAATAATGACAAACTGGAAGTAAAAGTAGAAAATCTTAAAAATGAATCTGTCGCAGCAATGATGACTCTTTCAGAAGAAAGCCGTCGTATGCAGGATATGATGAAGATGTATAACATGTATGGAATGGATCCGGGAATGTTTGGTGGACAGGAAACACTTGTTCTCAATGCAAACCATCCTCTGGTTCAGTATCTTGAGAAAAATCAGGAATCTGATCATGCAACAGTGATCTGTCAGCAGTTGTACGATCTTGCTATGATCAGCCATAAACAGCTGTCTCCGGATGAAATGACAAAATTTGTTCAGAGAAGTAACGAGATTCTTATGCTTTTGACAAATAAATAGAAAACAGATAAATCATAGGCCATTTTTGCCGAATTTGCGGTAAAAATGGCCTTTTTTACATAAATATTGACAAAATCGATTGGAATTTATATATTATTATTTAAGTAATTGTCAGGAAAAGAATGGCTGTGATTTTCCGGGTAGTTATGGAATGAACTTTGGTTATGGCGAAAATTAAGAGAGATTTTTCCCCCTGCTGTAAGGTTAATGTGAAGGAACCTGAAAAGTATATCAGATGTGAGATGCCTCCCACCTCTGTAGGTGGCGAGCAACAAATATTGCATGACGCGCATCTCGCAGCAAGAATGCAGAGGCATTCTCGAATAACAGAATGATCCTTGAATTGTCGAAAAATGGGAAAAGCAGGAGGGAAGGAAAGTATGAGAGAAATTTTTCGTGTAGTCAGACATATGGGGATAACGGCAAAATATAAAGGATATTATTATGTGGCCGAAGCTGTGAATATGACAATAGAGCAGCAGGGAAAACCAATCAGAATAACAAAGGATATATATCCACGTCTGGCGAGAAAATTTAAATCAACTTCTGTAAATGTGGAACATGACATTCGCACAGTTGTAAATGTCTGTTGGCTTACAAACAGAAAAATGCTGGAAGAGATAGCTGGTTATCCTCTTCGATACAAACCTACAAACAGCGAATTTATAGATATGCTGGCATATTATGTTTTTCAGACAGGAGAAGAAAAACGAAATATTTTTACAGGTTATGGTAGTCAAGTTGATTTTTGCGGAGGTAGCTTACAATAAGAGAATCCCACAGAGATTCTGCCGATTTATCCAGAGTAAAAGTGCTGAATGCTACGCCCGTTGTGCAGATGAGTTCCTGGTTTTTGTATTGTATATTAAAAACAAAATTCTTAACTGCAGGATCAACATGGAATTCCAGTGCAGACTGACAGACAGAAGCGGCATGCAGGGGAGGGATGCAGAATACATATTTAAACTGTAAAGGTGGAATCCTGCCTTTGGTAAGAGAATAACAGTAGGACTTCAGTTCTTTCCATAAAGAATAAACACGTCCGGATTCTGTCAGAGAATTACGAATATCTGTATCAAAAAAGTCCGGATGAAGTGTACCATCAATAGAAAAATGATTAAAAGTAGTGATAGACGCCTCGATCAGAGAGAAGGAATCAAAAGTATTTCCTATAAGTAACTGATTCATAAAGGTCTTGACATTATCGATTTTTATTGCGAGCATTTGGAACTCCTTTTTCAGATTGCCATTATTATGTTACAGTAAATGACGTGGACAGTATCCCTATTATAATGCAGAATCTAAAAAAAAAACAGAGTTTTTGCAAAAAGTCTTTTCAAATATGTAGCTATATGGTAATATAGATGTGGTATTGAATACTACATATTATGGAAAAGAGGACGATATATTTGAGCTATAAAATTATCATAGACAGTTGTGGGGAGTTATTAGATCAGTGGAAAGAAGATCAGCGCTTTGAGTCAGTTGCCCTGACTCTGAATGTCGGTGGTGAAAATATAATAGATGATGATACATTTAACCAGAGTATTTTTTTGAAAAAAGTTGCAGAGTGTTCAGAATGCCCCAAATCCGCATGCCCTTCACCGGAACGTTATATGAGAGCTTTTGACTGTGATGCAGATCACATTTATGCAGTTACACTTTCTGCAGAACTGAGCGGATCGTATAACAGTGCAGTTCTTGGAAAGAATCTTCTTCTGGAGGAGAAGCCGGGCAGAAAGATTCACGTATTTAATTCGAAGTCCGCATCAGTTGGACAGACTCTGATCGGAATGAAAATACAGGAATGTGAAGAAGCAGGATATCCTTTTGAAAAAGTAATCGAAACAGTAGACGCATATATTGAAGAACAGCATACATTTTTTGTGCTTGATAATCTGGAAACACTTCGAAAAAATGGTCGCCTTAGTAAGGTGAAAGCACTGGTAGCCAGTGCACTTAAGATTAAACCGGTAATGGGCTCTACGGATGAAGGTGCAATTTGCCAGCTGGATCAGGCAAGAGGAATTAATAAGGCTCTTGTAAAAATGGCTCAGCAGATTGTGGAGAAGACACAGAACAGTGGAGCAAAGGTTCTGGCAATTTCACATTGTAACTGTAAAGAAAGAGCACAGCTGCTTCAGAAAGCACTTCAGGAAAGAATGCCAATGAAAGATGTGGTTATTCTTGATACAGCCGGTGTCAGCAGCATGTATGCAAATGATGGCGGTGTAATCGTTGCTGTGTAATAACAAATACTTCCATTTTGAATGAGTGTGTGGTATAATTAAGGGATAGAAAGCGATTTAGATACAGCAAAGGAGATTCAGATATGAGTCAGAAAAAAGTAGACAAATATAAATCAGGGAAGTATGACAGAAAAAGAACTTCCAAGAAAGAAAGACTGATAGACAGACTTGAGATTCTGGCATGGGTTGTAATCTGTGTTGCGATGATCGGCTGGATTGGTTTTTCCGCATATTCCAAGATCGCCCAGAAAGATGCCAGCACTGTACAGGAAACGGTTATGGATACTTCGGCAGTTGATAATTATGTTTCAGGTCTTTCAGCTGCTTCCAGCGATGCTGAATAAACAGGTAAAATAAAAAGTCCCCGGCTTAGCCGGGGGCTTTTATTTTGTCCGAAGACCTGAAGTGTCAGAATTAATTATAATTTTGTAACGTTAGCAGCCTGCATTCCGCGAGCGCCTTCTGTTAAATCATAAGTTACAGCCTGTCCTTCGTCTAAAGATTTAAATCCTTCGCCATTGATTGCAGAAAAATGTACGAATACATCAGCTCCGTCTTCTCCTGTGATAAAGCCATAACCTTTTTCTGCGTTGAACCATTTTACAGTTCCCTTGTTCATGATGTTACCTCCATAAAAATAAAAAGTTAAAAGTCCATCTGACGAAAAAAATCACCAGATTTTACAGACTATATCATGTAATATATAATCTCTAAAAACTAGTGATTTTATATTAAGTAATCAGCGGTCTATGTTTGGATTATATATCCAAGGGGGTAAATTGTCAAGGTATATATAAAAAAACACTTTATTAAATGGTATATTTCGTGTATTATGTTGTAGAAAGAATAGTTACTGTGAACGGAGTGAACAGTAACGAAAAGTAACAAGTTTCAGGAGGAAGCAGTTATGATCAATAAACTTATCGAAAAGATCCGTAAAACAAATGCACCAATCGTAGTAGGACTTGATCCGATGTTAAATTATATTCCAAAGCATATCCAGGAAAATGCATTTGCGGAATTCGGAGAAACACTGGAAGGGGCTGCAGAAGCAATCTGGCAGTTCAATAAAGGAATCGTAGATGCAACTTATGATCTGATTCCGGCGGTAAAACCTCAGATAGCAATGTATGAACAGTTTGGAATTCCAGGACTTGTGGCCTACAAAAAAACAGTAGACTACTGTAAATCAAAAGATCTTGTTGTGATCGGTGACATCAAAAGGGGCGATATTGGTTCCACTTCTGCAGCTTATGCTGTAGGTCATCTTGGAAAAGTCCGGGTAGGAAGCAAAAAGTATGCAGGATTTGACGAGGATTTTGCAACTGTAAATCCATATCTTGGTTCAGATGGTGTCAAACCATTCATTGATGTATGTAAAGAAGAAAAGAAAGGTCTTTTTATCCTTGTAAAAACTTCCAATCCATCCAGCGGAGAATTCCAGGACAGAATTATTGAGGGACGTCCTCTCTATGAGTGGGTTGGAGAAAAAGTAGCTCAGTGGGGCGAAGACCATATGGGTGATGAATACAGTTATATTGGTGCTGTTGTGGGGGCCACATATCCGGAAATGGGTAAAGTCCTTCGTAAACTTATGCCGAAAACATTTATTCTTGTTCCGGGATATGGTGCACAGGGTGGCAAAGGTGCTGATCTTGTACATTTCTTTAATGAAGACGGACTTGGTGCAATTGTTAATTCTTCCAGAGGAATTATTGCTGCATACAAACAGGAAGCATATGCGTCTTATGGAGAATTGAATTACGCAGATGCTTCACGTAAAGCTGTAGAAGTAATGATCGAAGATATCAGCGGTGCACTTTCCAATCGTTGACAGAAGAACAGGAGGAGAGAAATGCGTGAGAAAACAAAAGAAAGCCTGAAGATTGTCAGCCAGGAAGAAATAGGAACAGGGATTTTCAGCCTCTGGCTTCAGGCAGATCATATGGCTGCAAATGCCAGACCGGGACAGTTCCTGTCTCTTTATACAAGAGATGGAAGTAAACTTCTTCCACGTCCGATCAGTATCTGTGAGATAGATAAAGAAAACGGAAGAATCCGTCTGGTTTACAGAGTTACCGGTAAAAACACCGGCACGGAAGCTTTTTCCAGACTTCATTCAGGAGTTGCCATCGAAGCGATGGGACCTCTTGGAAACGGGTTTCCACTAGAAGAAGCAGAAGGCAAAAGAGTATTTCTGATTGGTGGTGGAATCGGAATTCCTCCAATGCTTGAAACTGCAAAACAGCTGAATGCAAAGAAAACAGCAGTACTCGGTTACAGAGATGAACTGTTTCTTAATGATGAATTTGAGAAATACGCTGATGTTTATGTTGCAACAGAAGATGGAAGTGCAGGAACAAAAGGAAATGTTCTGAATGCGATCAGAGAGAATGCACTTGAGGCAGATGTGATTTTTGCCTGTGGTCCAACACCAATGCTCCGGGCACTGAAAGAATATGCAGAAGAGAAAAACATTACATGCTGGATTTCCATGGAAGAGAGAATGGCATGCGGAATTGGTGCATGCCTGGCCTGTGTCTGCAAATCAAAAGAAATTGATGCACACTCACAGGTACACAATAAACGTGTGTGCAAAGATGGCCCGGTATTCCTGAGCACGGAGGTGGAATTATGATCAGAACAGGTGTAAATCTCGCAGGAGTTGAACTCAAAAATCCTGTAATGACAGCTTCCGGAACTTTTGGTTCCGGCGCAGAATACAGTGAGTTTGTTGATCTGAACCGTCTCGGTGGAGTTGTGACAAAAGGTGTGGCCAATGTACCGTGGCCGGGAAATCCGACACCAAGAGTGACGGAAACCGCAAGCGGAATGCTGAATGCGATCGGACTGCAGAATCCGGGAATTGATCTTTTCTGCAAAAGAGATATTCCGTTTCTTAAACAGTACGATACAAAGATAATTGTTAATGTCTGTGGAAAATCCACCGAAGACTATTGTGAAGTAGTAGAACGCCTGGCAGATGAACCTGTAGATCTTCTCGAGATCAATGTTTCCTGTCCAAATGTAAAAGAAGGAGGCATTGCTTTTGGACAGAATCCACAGGCACTGGAAGCTATAACAAAAGAAGTAAAGAAATATGCAAAACAGCCGATCATCATGAAACTCAGTCCGAATGTGACTGATATCACAGAAATGGCAAAAGCAGCGGAATCCGGAGGGGCAGATATTCTTTCTCTGATTAATACTATTACAGGAATGAAAATTGATATTTACAGGAGAACATTTGCACTGGCTAACAAGACGGGCGGAATGTCCGGACCGGCCGTTAAACCGGTAGCTGTACGGATGGTATATCAGGTTGCGCAGGCTGTATCACTTCCAATCATCGGAATGGGCGGAATTGCCACAGCAGAAGATGCACTTGAGTTTATTATGGCAGGTGCTACAGCAGTGTCCGTTGGAACTGCAAACTTCTTTAATCCGTATGCAACAGTTGAAATTGCAGAAGGAATTGAAGAATTCATGAAACAACAGAAAGTTGAAGATATCAGTCAGTTGATTGGCATTGTTAAATAAGGTAATACATATCACAGGAAAAGGCGAAAGCTTTTTCCTGTTTTTTGGGAAACGAGGTTATTGTGGAAAAGAACAGAACAAATGATATGACTGTTGGAAATCCTGTGAAACTGATTATTCAGTTTATGATTCCCATGTTTCTTGGAAATGTTTTTCAACAATTTTATAATATAGTAGATTCAATTGTGGCTGGACAGTTTATCGGTGTAGATGCACTGGCTGCAATTGGAAGCACCGGTTCACTGATGTTTTTCGTGACCGGATGGCTGAACGGTCTGAGCAGTGGGTTTGCAATTATCGTGGCGCAGCGGTTTGGTGCACGTAAATATGATGAAATGCGCCATTATGTTGCCATGTCGATTTATCTGATGGCAGCGTTTGCTGTAGTTATGACAGTCGGATTTCTGGCTTTGAATGAACCTATACTGAGACTGATGAATTCACCAGAAAATCTGATGAGTGATGTAAAAGGCTATATGGGAATTATTTATGCCGGCCTTCTTGTAACAGCAGCCTATGATATACTTGCTGCTGTTCTACGGGCACTTGGGGATTCAAAGTCACCGTTATATTTTCTTATTATTTCGGCAGGAATCAATGTGTTCCTTGATATAGCACTGATCTGCGGACTTGGAATGGGGGTAAATGGCTGCGCGTATGCAACTGTTATTGCACAGGGAATATCAGCAATATGCTGCCTTGCTTATATCAAAAAGAAATATCATATCCTGCATCTGGAAAAGAAAAATTTTCAAATCCGTCTGAACAGTTTTTCGAGACTGATCGCACTTGGGGTACCTATGGGACTTCAGTTTTCGATTACTGCTATCGGAACCATTATTGTTCAGGGTGCAGTTAATATTTATGGAACAACGTATATGGCAGGTTTTTCAGCAGCAGGAAAGATTCAGAATATCATTACGATGATCGCAGTCTCCATGGGAGCGACAATTGCTACTTATGTAGGCCAGAACCGGGGCGCAGACAGAATGGATCGCGTAAAACAGGGGGTAAATTACTGCTGGATCATGCTTCTTATCTGGAGCGTTATAGAAATGGTACTGATGTATTTCTGCGGAAGATATTTCACCTGGCTTTTTGTCAGTCCTTCCCAGACAGATGTGATCAACGTTTCAGTGACATATTTTCATACGGTTTTCTGGGCCTATCCATTCCTGTGTACAATTTTTCTCTTCAGAAATGCGCTACAGGGAATGGGATATGGCCTGGTGCCTATGATGGGTGGTGTGTTTGAACTTGTCGCAAGAACTGCAATTGTTGTTTTTGTTGCCGGGAAGACAAGTTTTGCGGGAGTCTGTCTTGCAGATCCTATGGCGTGGATTGCAGCGCTGATCCCGCTGATACCATATTATTTCCATATTATGAGGAAAACATTTTCGGCCAGAAAATAATAAAAAATGTCAAAACGCTTCAAGGAATATTGCGTCGGTAACCATTAATAAATATTTGCAATATTATGGACAAAGAAGTAATTTTATGTAAAAATAGAAATTGATAAGGTGCATGAAGGAGGAAGAGAAAGCATGAAGAAATTACGCGCTTTCCTGATCATACTGGCAGCAGTTCTGACTGTACAGATCGCTGTGCCGGTTATCAGACAGGAAGTTCAGGCAGCAAGCACCAGAACACAGAAGAAAAATGGCTTTTATAAGGAAAGAGAGGGGAAGTACTGTTACTACAAAAAAGGTAAGAAACTGAAGAAAAAATGGAAAAAAATTAAGGGTTATTACTATTACTTTGGCAAAGACGGATATGCCTATACGACGAATCACAGCGTTAAAGGTGTGCGATATCTGTTCAGGGAAGACGGACGTCTCTATAAAAAGAACCCATCTGCTTTCGTCAAAGTCAGAGGCCGTACATACTACGTAAACAAAAGAGGCGAGGTAAAGATTGGCTGGTTTCATATTGGCAAATATATGTACTATGCAGATTCGCATGGGAAGATCAAAAAAGGCGGAAGTTATCAGGGCGTAAAATTTAATTCTAAAGGCCAGGCGAAATATTCTTATTCCCTGGAAGTGAGAATGAATGTTCAGAACGTTCTGGATTCTATTACGACCAACAAAATGTCAAAGGGGCAGAAATTAAGTGCCTGCTATAATTATCTGGTACGTAACGGTGGTTTTGGGTACTCAACTGCGTATTATCCGAATCTGAGGGCCTCCAAATGGTATCTGGTAACAGCAGACAGAATGCTTACCCTGAAAAGAGGAAACTGTTACAGTTTTGCATGTGCATTTGCAGCTTTTGCAAAAGAACTGGGATACAATCCGTATCTGATGTGCGGACGTGTTCCGGGGAGCAGAGATGGAGCAAGTGACGGATACACGAGACATTGCTGGGTAATGATCGATGGCAGACATTATGATCCTGAAGGTGCTTATGCAGGCTGGGGTGGCTGCTTTGGTTCGGCTGGTTTTACAACATCTTATACGCTTCAGCAGAGGACGTTATTTAAGTTTTAATATGCGTTACAGCAGGAGGGAAAAGTATGAAAAAGAAAAATAATATTGTGTTTGCGATACTGTTCATGTTCTGCCTTGTGTTTATAAGCATGTACAATGTTCAGGCAGCAGCAAAAACTAATTGCTTTTCAAAAAATGCAAAAGGTGATGTTTTTTATTTAGATGCAAATGGCAAAAAATCAAAAGGGCTTGTTACCGTAAATGGAAAGAAATACTACTTTTCGTCAAAAGGCATTCAGAGAACCGGCTGGCGCTGTATCAATAAGAAATACTATTTCTTCAGACAGAGTAATGGTGCCGGCGGTTATATGAAAACATCTACAAAAGTAAATGGAATCCGACTTAAAAAAAATGGCACTGCTTCATATAACAAAAAACAGCTTCGTAAACTGAAAGTTATGGTTTACGCCAGCAAAGTAGTGGACAGTATTACAAACAACAAAATGTCAAAATCACAGAAACTGAGGGCATGTTATAATAAGGCACTTACTTTCCGGTATGGTGATGGCGGTACCTTTTATTACAGTTCTACCTGGGATGTGGATTATGCAGAAAGAATGCTTCTCAGAGGAAGAGGCAACTGTTATGCCATGGGAGCAGGATTTGCGTATCTTGCAAATGCTGTGGGATATAAGGCATATACCGTTTCGTCAGGCGGACATGGCTGGGCGGAAATAAAAGGAAAGGTTTATGATCCGAACTGGGCAAAAAGTACCGGGAAAAAAGAATGGTATTATGCAATGAATTACAATCTCAGTGGAAGAGAAGGAAGGCCGAATTACAAACCGAATAGAAAGTATGTCAAGGGCATCTGATGATATTGTAATAAAATATTGAAATGTTAAAATAATACAAAAAAGAAAGGAAAAAGAAAAATGAAAAA
Source organism: Blautia sp. HCP28S3_G10 (assembly GCF_052065235.1). NCBI lineage: Bacteria > Bacillati > Bacillota > Clostridia > Lachnospirales > Lachnospiraceae > Blautia > Blautia sp. HCP28S3_G10. The sequence continues at coordinate 118,329 of NZ_JBQHUL010000005.1, forward strand.
GAAAAAAACATGCAGATTTTTAATGATCGCACTGATTCTATGTAGTCTTGTTGCAGGAATGGTTCCGGCAACAGTATCAGCTGCAAAAAAGACAGGCTGGGTAGAAGAAACTAACGGATATTGCTATTATGTAAAAGGAAAAAAGGTTAAAAACAAGCTCAAAAAAATCAAAGGTAAAACATATTATCTCGGATCTGACGGTGTGCGCAAAACAGGCTGGTATACAGTTAAGACAAAGAGCAAAGGCAAAACTGTATATAAAGCAATGAAATTTAATGCAAAAGGCGCTTACACAGGTAAATCCCAGTCTGTAAATGCAAAAATGATCAAGAAAGCAGACGCTGTTATTAAGAGCCAGAAGATCGGGACAGGAGTTACAACAGCAGAACAAAAAGAAGCAGCTCTTAAGAAACTTTTTAATTGCACAAAGAAATATGGTTATGGACGTGTGATGGGTCTGAACAGCAGAAGCTTCAATAAGAGAAAGATCACTGACAGTGCCTACAAAATGATGAGTAAGAAAAAAGGTAACTGCTATTATTCTGCATCTGCATTTGCCGTACTTGCAAAACGTGCAACAGGTCTTCCGGTACGTGTATGCTGGGGAACAAGCACAGTATTTAATGAAAAGAGAGCACAGGAACATGCATGGACAGAGGTAAAACTCGCTGACGGTAAATGGCATGTTTATGATCCGAATGCAGCACGTTTTTCTACGAGAAAAGATGTCGGAACATATGCACAGGAGGTATCTTCTGTAAAATCTGTATACAAAGCAGTGAAAAAATGCGAAGTGATTCTGTAATATAGAGGTATAGTATGAAAAAGTGGATGAAAGTACTTGCAGTAGTACTGTGTCTGTGTTTCCTGCAGACACCTGTAATGGAAGGCGTTACTTCTGTAACTGAAGTACAGGCTGCAGTCAAAAAAGGACTCAAAAAAGAAAAAGGAAAATATTATTATTATGTCAGAGGTCGAAAAGTAAAAAACACCTGGAAAAGCGTTAAAATAAAAAACAAAAAAACACATAAAAAAGTGACTTACAGATTTTACTTCGGTAAAAACGGAGCTGCTTATAAAGGTGGAAGTAAATGGGGTGAGCCATATCTCGCCATCAAAACCATCAAAGGTAAAAAATATGGCTTTGACAAATACAGCCATATGGTAAAAGGCGATTATGTTTCGAAAGGTAAATTCTGGTGCTTTAACTCCAGAACCGGAAAATACGATGCAAAACGTACTCAGAAACTTCGCAGTGCATCAAAAGAACATTCCAGTGCTGCGGTTCTGTTTGCACTGATCGGCAGCCCGCGTAAGAGAACAGCAGTTGACGGTTGCTACGGAGATGGACAGGAATATCAGCTTGATTATGCGAACTATCGTGTAGGCACATTTGTAAGCCGTGCAACAGGACAGGAAACAGTTATTGAAGTAGTATCAAAATAAATAAAAAGAACAGGTAGAGACAACCATGGTTTTTAGTTCAATGGTGTTCCTGTGTGTCTTTTTACCGGTAGTTTTTGGCTTGCATCTCGTATTGCCCGGGATGCGGGCCAAAAACATACTGCTTGTAATTGCAAGTCTGGTTTTTTATGCATACGGTGAACCAATTTATGTAATAGTGCTGATCCTTTCGGCTTTTGGAAACTATCTGTTTGCAAGGCTGATCGCAGCATTACCTCAAAATAAAAAATGGATTATGACAGCAGCAGTGATACTGAATATCGGACTGCTGATCTTCTTTAAGTATCTGGGTTTCCTGGCAGATTCTCTTTATGCTGTTACGGGACTGAGCGTTTCAGTTCCTGATATAAAGATGCCGATAGGAATCTCATTTTTTACGTTCCAGGCATTATCTTATGTGATCGATGTATACAGAGGAACGGTTGAAGCACAGAAAAATTATGGCAAAGTGCTTCTTTATATTTCCTATTTCCCGCAGCTGATCGCAGGGCCAATCGTCAAATATCACGATGTGGAACTGGAGATCAATAACCGTAAACAGACAGTAGATGAAACTGGCAAAGGTATCCGCCGTTTTGTGGCAGGTCTGTCAAAGAAAGTACTTATTGCAAATACAATGGGAATGGTGGCAGACAATATTTTTAATGCATCAGCGGGGCTTCTGTCAGGTACAGGTGCGTGGATTGGCGCACTTTCCTATATGCTTCAGATTTATTTTGATTTCAGTGGTTACAGTGATATGGCACTGGGACTTGGAAGAATGTTTGGATTCCATTTCAAAGAAAACTTCGATTATCCATACGTGTCCTCCAGTATCCGCGAATTCTGGAGAAGATGGCACATCTCCCTGTCCGGCTGGTTCCGTGAATACCTGTATATTCCGTTAGGAGGAAACAGGAAGGGAAAATTCCGCACAGTTGTGAACAAGATGATCGTATTTCTTGTAACAGGTATCTGGCATGGCGCTTCTCTGAACTTTCTGTTCTGGGGAGCCTATCATGGATTTTTCCTGATGCTGGAAGAATATGTACCTGCAATAGCGAAGAAAGGTGGACGTCTGAAGAGTATTTTTCAGCATATCTATGCACTCCTTGCAGTATGTATTGGATTTGTATTTTTCAGGGCCGATACTATGGCACAGGGTGGGCTTTTTGTGAAAAAAATGTTCACAGGATTTAATATGAGTGCGGGTGCGCTGAGTCTAGTAATGCAGCAGCTGACACCGGTTTATATCCTGACGTTTGTATGTGCTCTGATCGCATGTACACCGGTACATAAGATGTTGAGCAGAAATGAAACTTACAGTAAACTGACATATGTGTTCAGCCTCGGAGGTTTTTTACTCTGTATCCTGAGCCTTGCCGGTGGAACTTATAACCCGTTTATTTATTTTCGCTTTTAGGAGGAACTGGTATGAAAAAATTACAGGTGCTGTATATTGCGGCATTTTTTGCAGTCTGCCTGGTTCCTTTTGTGGGAATGGCGGTGACAGGCCAGGAAAGTTCTTCCGAAAACAGAACTCTGGCAGAATTTCCACAACTTAAGACAGAAGAGGGCATCAATGTACAGTGGCTGAATGATGCTGGAGAATATTTTCAGGATCACTTTGCATTCCGTAATGAACTGGTTACGGCAAATGCCCTTATTAATGGTAAAATACTGGGAACATCTACTGCTTCCGGTGTGATCCAGGGGACAGACGGTTGGCTTTATTACAAAGACTCTCTGGAAGATTATCTCGGAGAAAATCTTCTGAAAGACAGAAGCCTTTATAATATTTCTCATATTCTGTCTCTAATGCAGGAATATCTTGCAGAAAAAAATGTTCAGTTTGCATTCACTGTTGCACCGAACAAGAATTCATTATATGATGAAAATATGCCATATTATGACAGCTACAAAGTATCTGATAATAAAAATCTCATTAACCTTCAGAAATATCTGAAAAATGAAAATGTTTCTTACGTGGATCTTTATGAGCCACTTGCAAAAGCAGATGAGATTTTATATCATAAAAGAGATTCACACTGGAATAACAAAGGCGCTGCCTGCGCATCAGATTTTTTGCTGGAGGGGCTTGGAAAAGAGCATGAGTCCTATACGGACGAAACCTACACAGTAAAGACTGACTTTACCGGGGATCTGGACGAGATGCTTTATCCTCTTGCAACAACACCGGAAGATGAAATATATTATGACAGACAGACAACATTTGCTTATGTTGGAGAAGTGGGAAGTAATTTTGATCCAAGGATAACCACAGTAAATCCTGTAAAGACAGGAAGTCTTGTTATGTACAGGGATTCTTTTGGAAATGCACTTCTTCCGTTTATGGCTGATGCATATGGAAATGCCTATTTTTCAAGAGGAATTCCTTATCAGCTGACAGACGTGGATACAATGGTGGCTGATACGGTTGTTGTAGAAAGAGCAGAGCGTTTTCTTCCGGAAATGGCGGAGAGTGCACCGGTAATGCCTGCACCTGAAAGAACAGTCAGCACAGGTGAAGACAAGGCTGATCCGGAGGCAGTAAAAGATCTGGAAATTATCACTCAGGGAAATTACCTGAAAATCAGTGGAAGAATAGCAGAAAAATATCTGGATACAGAATCAAGAATATATGTAAGAACAGATGGCGATAAGGTATATGAAGCCTTTCCAAATGATGTGACACTGGATGACGGTTCAACAGACTGTGGAGGTTTTACATTGTATCTTCCTGTTGGAACAGCCACAGAAAAAGGTAATCTGGAAATTCTTACAGGTAATGATGAAAGTGCAGATATTATTTTTGCAAAGGACTGACAGAGGAGGAAACCAAAATGAAAAGAAGAGTAATTGAAACAATTTTAAGCCTTGCACTTACAGTAGCGATGGTTACAGGAGCTCCTGCAATGACATTTGCAGCAGAAGATACTGCTGTTGAGCAGACTGAAACAACTGATGAGGCAGATGAAGCTGCAGCAGAAGATTTTCAGGTCGGAGATCTTACAGTTAAAAATACTACAACTGTAAAAGTAAAAAATGCAGAAATAAAAGAAGGCGTCAAAGAAACAGCAGACAGTATAGCTGCAGCAGAAGAAACAGCAGACGCTGATTCAAAAGAAGCAACAGAAGCAACAGCAGACGCTGATTCAAAAGAAGCAACAGAAGCAACAGAAGAAAAAATCAACAACCTTGTACTTACAATGGAAGACGGAACAGAACACATTTTTGAAGATGTAAAAACAGAAGACTGGAATGAACCTTCTCTTTATGAAGAGTACGGTATGTTTTATATCAGCTACAAAGATGTAGCAGGCAAAGATCAGGAAGCTTCAGAGAAAGCGGATGAAAAGGCTTTTGATGAAGAAAAAACAGTCTATGCAACAACAAAAGTAAATGTGCGTGAAGAGCCTTCCACAGATGCAAAAGCTGTCAAAGTTGTTGTACTTGGCGCCGAGTTCAAGGCAACAGCAGTATGCCCTGGCTGGATCAAGGTAAAAGGCGAGACAGTAGAGGGATATGTATCTCATCTCTATGTGACAGAAGATAAAGAAAAAGTTGACCAGCTTGTTGCTGAACAGAAAGCAGCTGAAGAAGCAGCAGCTAAGGCGGCGGCAGAAGCGCAGGCAGCAGCGGCAGCACAGGCTCAGGCAGCGGCAGAAGCACAGGCCGCAGCAGCAGCGCAGCCTGTAACAGAAGTAAGCCGTCAGGCATATGATGACTGCGACGGAAGCGGACATGGATATTATGAGATCACTTATTCAGACGGAAGCGTCGGATATGAAGAGTATTAATGAGTGGTTTTTGACCGGGCTGCGGTGAATGAAGTGAACAGAAACTATAAAAACTGAAGAGTACACTGAATCAGAAGTACCTGCTGGCAGACGATGATGAGTCATGCCGACAGGTATTTTTTGAACAGGTTTGTAATTGTTATTTTTTCTGTAGTATGTTAAAATATGAAAGAATATAAGTTTATTTAAAAATTAAACAAAAGATATACTTACGGAGGTTTGGATATGGAACAGTATAAACAGGAATTTATAGAGTTTATGGTAGACAGCCAGGTGCTGAAATTTGGAGAATTTACACTGAAAAGTGGAAGAAAATCTCCTTTCTTTATGAATGCAGGCGGCTATGTAACAGGTTCCCAGCTGAAAAAACTCGGAGAATATTATGCAAAGGCTATTCATGATAAATATGGAGATGATTTTGATGTACTGTTTGGACCGGCGTACAAGGGAATACCGCTCAGCGTTGTAACAGCAATTGCATTCAGTGAATTATATGGTAAAGAAATCCGTTACTGCTCAGACCGTAAAGAAGAAAAAGACCATGGTGCAGATAAGGGAAGCTTTCTCGGAAGCAAATTAAAAGATGGTGACCGTGTGGTTATGATCGAGGATGTTACAACATCAGGCAAATCAATGGAAGAAACAGTTCCGAAAGTAAGAGGAGCAGCAGACGTTGAAATTGTTGGACTTATGGTATCTCTGGATCGTATGGAGATTGGTAAAGGCGGAGTGAAATGTGCACTTGATGAAGTACATGACCTTTATGGATTTGAAACAAACGCCATCGTTACAATGGCAGAAGTTATTGAACATCTTTATAACAGAGAATACAAAGGACAGATCATTATTAATGATGAGCTGAAAACAGCTATTGATGCTTATTATGCACAGTACGGAGCAAAATAAGCAAAAGAGAACTGTAACTGTGTATATCAGCTGGGAGATGACTCCCACCTCTTTAGGTGGCGAGGAGCAAATTAATATCAGTGGTGGGAGTCAATCTCCCATCTGATATAGCCTCCGGCAGGATTGCAGAGATGCGCAAAAGAAATATGTCATGCTTTGCATGACGCACATCTCGCAGCAAGAATGCCGAGGCATTCTTTAATTGACAGGAGGCCTGAATTTGAACGAAAAAATATATAAAACAATGTCAAGAATTGGTGCATGCAGTGTTGCTGTAGGAATTGTAACACTGGTAACAGGAATTGCCGCAGGTGTAATGATGATCATCAGCGGTGCCAGACTTCTGAAAAGAAAATCAGATATTTTAATATGATTTTGGTTAGGGGCAGACATTGAAAGATAATACGAAGCGTAAAATCAGACGACTGAGCCTTCTTCTTTTTGTGCTGTATATATTGCTTCTGGTATACTTTCTGTTCTTTTCAGAAGAATATGGACGTATTGCAACCGAGGAGCGGATGTATCGATACAATCTGATACCATTTGTGGAGATCCGAAGATTCTGGGTCTACAGAAAACAGCTGGGCGTACTGGCTGTTTTTACAAACATATTCGGCAATGTGATCGGATTTATTCCATATGGATTTATCCTGCCGGTGATCAACAGAAAATGCAGAAGTGGTTTTTTTATTATATTGTCAGGATTTATGCTCAGTCTGTTTGTGGAGACTGTTCAGCTTGTTACGAAGGCAGGCTGCTTTGATGTGGATGACCTGATTCTGAATACACTTGGGGCAGCAGTTGGTTATCTGGCTTTTGCTGTCTGTAATTATCTGAGGAGAAAGCATTATGGCAAAGCGATATAGATATGCAATAATAAAGAAGAAAGAATCATCAAAAGGGAAGCTGTCAGTGGGACTGGCGATTGCTTCCCTGTTGCTGTTTGTAGCGGCTGTAATAACCGCTTATTTATTAAACGGTACTTATGGATTTGTAGTAGGAGGAATCTGTCTGTTTGCAGCACTTTTATCCGCAGATGGTTTTATACTTGGGCTTACAGGTTTTTCAGAGGAAAACAGACTGCATCGGACGAATATCGTGGGTTCGATTTTGAATGGAATTATTCTGGTATGCTGGCTGGGATTTTTCCTGATGGGGGTATGATATGAAAGATCGTTTACAGAAACAGATGGATTTTATTGTCGAAATCGACAAAGTCAAAAAAATCATGCGTCAGACATATCTTGCAGATGCAAGCCGGAAAGAAAATGATGCTGAACATTCCTGGCATCTTGCGCTGATGGCTGTCCTTCTGAAAGAGTATTCCAACGAAGATGTAGACCTCTCGAAGGTGATTCCGATGGTTCTGATACATGATCTTGTGGAAATTGATGCAGGAGATACATATGCTTATTCTGGAGAAGATCCGGAAGAGACAGAAGCACGGGAACGAAAGGCAGCGCTGAGAATATTCGGAATGTTGCCGGAAGATCAGGGACAGTGGCTCAGGAGTCTCTGGGAAGAATTTGAAGCATATGAAACTCCGGAGGCAAAATTTGCGAGAACGCTGGATAACTGTCAGCCGCTGCTTCTGAACGATGCTTCAGATGGAAAAAGCTGGAAAGAGCATGGCGTTCATAAAAGTCAGATTTATAAAAGAAATCAGCATACAGGAGAGGGATCCCGGGAAATCTGGGAATATATGCAAAAACTTATAGACAGACATATTCAGCTTGGGCATGTAACAGATGACTGAAAGGAGATACGCATTTGGACGATTTACTTAGAGAACGCTATCAGCTGGCAGAAAACAGAATCCGTGAGATTTGTACGGAAAGAACAGTGCAGAGCAGATTTATTGATTTTTTTCAGCAAACAGCGAAATTTTTGTGTAAAACAGCCGATATTATGGAGAAAGATGTTCGTACAGAAACACTGGAAGAACTCAGACAGGAAAATTACAGACTGTATGAGGAACTTCTTAAAGATAACTATGAAACATCTTATGGAAATCCGGCATATGCCGAAAAACAGCTTGGAAAATACGGAAAGGTTTTCGGCTTTCTTTACAGTGAACTGAGAGGAACAGTTGTATATGCCTTCGAGAAAAAAATGTGGGATTATACTGTGGCGGCAGAATTATTTCTTGAGGTATATGCGTCATTTGAGAATGGGGAACTGCCGTCTGTAAAAAGTATAGAAGATATCCTGAAATCTTATGTGAATGATTACTGCCAGGATATGATGGAGGACAGAATTGCAGAAGCTGTCGATCCTTCAAGAAATTTTGCAACAGATATTATCATGAATTCTGATCTTACTGATCTGAGATATCTGTACTTTTTCGGAGAATATATTTCAGAAAATGAAACAGGAGTTGCTGAATATCTGAACACGCTTTCACAGGAAGAGATAGACAGTATGGCGAGAACTTATACAGAGGGTTACCGCATTGGATTCGTTAATGGAAGAAAAGATCTCTCTGTCAAAAAGACAGTTAATATCCGTTATAATCTCGGATTTGAGAGAATGGTGCGTGCTGCGATCATGCAGTTCAGAGAAATGGGACTTGAGCCGGTAATCTACCGCCATGCAACCCATGCAGTAAACAAAAGAGGTGTCTATCGTATCGGATATACAGGTGCTGTTGCCAATCCTCAGTATGATTACGATCACAGACAGGACTGCGCTCTTTTTATGGACAGTGATTTTGTCCAGAGAAAACTCCGTTCCATGCAGAATGCCTATGAAAATTATAAAGAATTGTCAAAAGTTCATGGCGGTCCGGCATGTATAGATACTTTTGGAGAGGAACCGTTTTCACCGGTGAACAAACCGGAAGCCTGGGCGCTTACAGAAGCACAGCAGAAACTGGAAGTTGAAATGAACAACGAGTCCGGTCAGATTGTCAATCGCTATATTCCGGGAGACGAAAGAAGTTTTACTATCATTGCATATCCGGTACCTGAAATAGGCGGGAATTACCCGGAGATTTTTCACGAGATTGTAAAGATCAACACACTGGATTATAAACTTTACGAAAAAATACAGCAGACGATCATCGAAACGTTGGATACTTGTCAGTGGGTTGCGATCAAAGGCTGTGATGGAAACGAAACAGACCTGATCGTGCATCTCCATGAGCTGGAAGATGTGAAGAAACAGACAAACTTTGAAAATTGTGTGGCTGATGTGAATATCCCGGTAGGGGAAGTATTTACGTCTCCTGTTCTGGCAGGAACCGGCGGAATCCTTCATGTAAAAAAGGTTTACCTTAATGGACTTCAGTTCCGTGATCTCAAGCTGGTATTTGACTGTGGACAGGTTATTGATTATTCCTGCAGCAATTTTGAGACAGAAGAAGAGAACAGGGCATATATAGAAGACAATATCCTTCATCATCATAACAAGATTCCTATGGGTGAATTTGCAATAGGAACAAATACTACCGCCTATGTTGCAGCAGAAAAATATGGCATAGCAGATAAACTTCCAATCCTTATTGCAGAAAAGATGGGACCACATTTTGCAGTTGGTGATACGTGTTACAGCTGGGCGGAAGACACTCCGGTATATAATCCTGATGGAAGAGAAATTATTGCAAGAGATAATGAGATCTCTGCTCTTCGTAAGGAAGATATCAGCATGGCTTATTATGGCTGTCACACGGATATTACAATTCCGTATGAAGAACTGGGAAGTATTCAGGTTATTGACGAAGACGGAGAGAGTACTTCCATTATTGAGAACGGTCGTTTTGTACTTCCGGGAACAGAGGAACTGAACAGACCTTTTGAAAAATAGAAAGACAAATATACAAAAACTGTTTGCCTGTCAAAATATTTCTTTTCTGAAATTCGGTTGACACAAAATTAGAATCTTAGTAGAATCAACCTGGATATAAGAAAAAGGAGGCCACCAATGAAAAAAGTAGGAATTGTAATGGGAAGCGACTCAGATATGCCGGTTATGAGCAAAGCGGCAGCAATTCTTGACATGCTGGGCGTTGAATACGAAATGAAGATCATCTCTGCACACAGAGAACCGGATGTGTTCTTTGATTATGCAAAAAGTGCAGAAGAGAGAGGATTTAAGGTTATTATTGCAGGTGCAGGAATGGCAGCGCATCTTCCGGGAATGTGTGCGGCAATATTTCCAATGCCTGTTATTGGTATTCCGATGCATACAACATCCCTCGGAGGACGTGATTCTCTGTATTCCATCGTACAGATGCCATCAGGAATCCCGGTTGCTACAGTAGCTATTAATGGCGGAGCAAACGCAGGACTTCTGGCAGCAAAAATTCTGGCGACATCAGATTCTGAACTTCTGAACAGACTGAAAGCTTACAGTCAGGAACTGAAAGAACAGGTAGAAGCAAAGGATGCCAGACTTCAGGAAGTTGGCTATAAAGAATATTAAGTAACTTTACAATTAAATACCGAGAAGAGGAGAAGAGATATGGATTATAAAAAGGCTGGCGTTGATATAGAAGCAGGTTATAAATCAGTTGAATTGATGAAAAAACATATTGCAAAGACAATGAGACCGGAAGTACTTGGAGGAATCGGTGGATTTTCAGGGGCTTTTTCTATGAATGCATTCAAGGGGATGGAAGAACCTACGCTGGTATCCGGTACAGATGGATGCGGAACAAAAGTTAAACTTGCCATGATCATGGATAAACATGATACTATCGGAATTGATGCAGTAGCCATGTGTGTAAATGATATCGCCTGTGCAGGCGCGGAACCTCTGTTTTTCCTGGATTATATTGCCTGTGGCAAAAACTATCCGGAGAAAATTGCCGAAATCGTAAGTGGTGTTGCAGAAGGATGTGTACAGTCCGGTGCAGCTCTGATCGGTGGGGAAACAGCAGAACATCCTGGACTTATGCCGGAAGATGAATATGATCTTGCGGGTTTTGCAGTAGGAGTTACTGATAAAAAAGATATTCTGACAGGTGAGGAACTGAATCCTGGAGATGTGCTGATCGGAATGGCATCCACAGGTGTACACAGCAATGGATTTTCGCTTGTACGTAAAGTATTCGAAATGACAAAGGAGTCTCTTGACACCTATTACGATGAGCTTGGAACAACTCTTGGCGAGGCACTTCTTGCACCGACAAGAATCTATGTAAAAGCGCTGAAGAGTATTAAAGATGCCGGCGTTCGCATTCATGCATGCAGTCATATCACAGGCGGTGGATTCTATGAGAACATTCCACGTATGCTTAAAGAAGGAACCAGGGCTGTAGTTGATAAAAACAGTTACCCTGTACTCCCTATTTTTGATCTTCTTGCAAAAAAAGGTGATATTGAAGAAAAAATGATGTATAATACATTTAATATGGGGCTTGGAATGGTTATGGCTGTTGACTCGGCAGACGTGGATAAAACAATGGAAGCAATCCGCAAAACAGGTGATACACCATATGTAGTAGGACGTATTGAAGCAGGCGAAAAGGGAGTGACCTTATGTTAAAACTTGGTGTGCTTGTTTCCGGAGGAGGTACAAACCTGCAGGCGATCCTTGATGCCATAGATGCAGGAGCAGTCACAAATGCTGAAATTAGCCTGGTAATCAGTAATAATGCAGGAGCATATGCCCTGAAAAGAGCTGAAGACCATGGAATCAAGGCAGAATGTATATCTCCGAAAGATTATAATGACAGAGAACAGTTTCACAGAGCACTTCTTGAAGAACTTAAGAAAAATCAGATAGATCTTGTTGTACTTGCAGGATATCTGGTTGCTGTTCCACCGATGATTGTAGAGGCCTTTCCTGACAGGATCATTAACATTCATCCGTCACTGATCCCGTCTTTCTGTGGTACTGGATTTTATGGACTGAAAGTTCATGAAGGAGTGCTTGCAAGAGGAGTTAAAGTCACCGGCGCTACAGTACATTTTGTAGATAACGGGACAGATACCGGACCGATCATTCTGCAGAAAGCAGTAGAGGTGCAGGAGGGAGATACACCGGAAATTCTCCAGAGAAGAGTTATGGAGCAGGCGGAATGGAAAATTCTTCCGCGTGCTATAGATCTGATAGCCAATAACAGAGTAACAGTACAGAACGGAAAAGTTATAGTTAAGGACGGGAGAAAAGCATGAAAGTATTGATTGTTGGAAGCGGCGGAAGAGAACATGCCATTGCATGGAGTGTGGCAAAGAGCCCAAAGGTAGATAAAATTTACTGTGCACCGGGAAATGCAGGAATTTCTGAATATGCCGAATGCGTTCCGATCGGTGCAATGGAATTTGACAGACTGGCTGATTTTGCCGAAAAAAATGCAGTTGATCTTACAATCATAGGTATGGATGATCCGCTTGTCGGTGGTGTGGTTGATGTGTTTGAAGGGAGAGGTCTTAAGGTTTTCGGACCGCGTAAGAATGCCGCAATTCTTGAAGGATCCAAAGCTTTTTCAAAAGATCTTATGAAAAAATATGGAATTCCTACAGCTGCATACGAAAACTTTGACGATCCGGAAAAAGCTTTGACATATCTCAGAACCCAGGCAAAATTTCCAATTGTTCTGAAAGCAGACGGACTTGCACTTGGAAAAGGAGTACTGATCTGTAACAGCCTTGAGGAAGCAGAAGCCGGTGTTAAGGAAATAATGGAAGATAAAAAATTCGGAAATGCCGGAAATACCATGGTCATTGAAGAATTTATGACAGGAAGAGAAGTTTCTGTACTTTCTTTTGTTGATGGGAAAACAATTCGGTTGATGACTTCTGCTCAGGATCATAAGAGAGCAATGGATGGCGACAAGGGACTCAATACAGGCGGTATGGGAACGTTTTCTCCAAGTCCGTTTTATACAGATGAGGTAGATGAGTTCTGTAAGAAATACATATACCAGAAAACAGTTGATGCCATGGCAGCAGAAGGACGCCCTTTTACAGGCATTATCTTTTTTGGATTGATGCTGACAGAAGACGGACCGAAAGTGCTTGAATATAATGCGCGTTTTGGAGATCCTGAAGCTCAGGTAGTACTGCCAAGAATGAAAACAGATATCATTGAAGTGATGGAAGCCTGTGTAAACGGAACACTGGATCAGGTGGAACTGGAATTTGACGACAATGCAGCTGTCTGTGTTGTTCTGGCAAGTGACGGATATCCGGTAAAATATGAAAAAGGCATTCCGATGTACGGGTTTGAGAATTTCAAAAATAAAGACGGATATTACTGTTTCCATGCAGGAACAAAATTCCAGGATGGACAGATCGTCACAAACGGAGGCCGTGTTCTTGGAATCACAGCAACAGGCAGTGATCTCAGGGAGGCCAGAAAAAATGCTTATGAGGCAACAGAATGGATTCAGTTTTCTAATAAATACATGAGACATGATATTGGAAAAGCCATTGATGAGGCCTGAAAACATAAAGAAAGAGGAACTTAAATGGGAATTAGTGTAGAAGAAGCAGTAAAAGAAATTCAGGGAAGGGAAAGTGTATTTATCGTTTATTCTCAGGCAACAAAACTTCCCTATGTGACCTGCGGAGAAGAAACATATAATGATCAGGTTTGGTTTTTTGCAAATGAAGATCAGCTGAAAGAGTTTGGAAAGAAGAAAATCGAAGAAAAAAATCTTGTAATGGGGATGCGTTATGATAAAAAAGATTTTCCAAGAATGTACGGACTTCTGTTTTCTATCGGAGCCAATACAGTAATCTGGAACAGAGATGAAGAGCAGATAGAGGTTGACCTGGAGAAAATTGTCAGAAAACCGAATCTCGAAAAAATGGAACCCGCAAAGCGTCCGCTGATCAATCCTACACTTCAACTTTCAGGAATATATTTTATGCAGCAGCTCCGTCGTCCGATAGATGAGGAGGAGCGCAAGAAAATTAATCTGCGTGAACTGGAAGAGGAACTTATCGTAAATCTTAAAAAATCAGAATTTCTGGTTGCGATGGAACCTGATCCGGAAGAGCCAAAAAGAATCAGGATTCCATATCTGAAAAATAAAGAAGGCAAGATCCTTCAGCCGGTATTTTCAGATGTCATGGAATTTGAAAAATTTGCAAAAGGCAGAAAGCTGAGAATTTCAAAACTTCCATTTGACAAACTTCCACAGATTCTTATGGAACAGGCAGAAGCTATAGTTGTCAATCCTATGGGATTCAATCTTCTGCTAAACAAAGAACAGCTCAAAAAAATACTCGGTTAAAATGACAGGCGGCCAAGGAGGCTGCCTGTTTTAAATTTATCTTGCAAAATTTCTGAATTGTGCTACCATATGTATAACATCGTTACCAAGGAGGCTGATTAAATGGTCATTGAAATTGATTTTAACAGTGACGAAGCGATTTATGTTCAGCTGATGAACCAGATTATAATGGGAATTGCCACATCGAGGCTTCACGAGGGAGATCCTCTCCCGTCAGTCCGTCAGCTGGCAGATACCATTGGTATTAATATGCATACGGTCAATAAGGCATACTCTCTTCTGAGGCAGGAAGGCTTTGTTACGATAGACAGAAGAAGAGGGGCGATTATCGCAGTAGATGTGGACAAAATCAAGGCGCTGGAAGAAATGAAAGAAAATCTTATGGTTGCGCTTGCAAGAGGCTGCTGTAAAAATGTTACCAGAACAGAGGTTCACGAGCTGATTGATGAGATTTTTGATGAATATGGAATAGACGGATAAGGAGGACAACATATTAGGTATGCAGGCAAAATTTACCAGACAGGCTAAGAATGTATTAAAGCTGGCAAAAGAAACCGCACAGTCCTGTGGGCATTCTTATATTGGAACAGAACATATACTGATAGGATTTTTAAAGGAAGAAGAAGGTACTGCAGGAAAGATTCTTGAAGAATTCAGTGTGGATCCCGAAAAACTTCAGACTCTGATTTCAGAATTGATTGCACCTTCAGAAGTACTTACAGCAGAGAAAACTCTGGAATACAGCCCAAGAGCAAACAGAATTATCCTGCAGGCGCAGAAAGAAGCTGACCGTCAGAAAGTCCGCCAGGCAGGAACGGAACATCTTCTTCTTGCAATGCTGAAAGAAACTGACAGTGTTGGAACCAGACTTCTGTATACAATGGGAGTTAATATTCAAAAACTTTTTGCAGCAGTGCTGTCTGCAACGGGCATCGAAAATGAAGGAAATGCAGAGAATTTTTCCCAGATGAAGCCAGAACGTAAACAACAGAATGGAACTTCTACACCAGCACTGGATCAGTATAGCAGAGATTTGACTGCAATGGCAGCAGAGGGAAAACTTGATCCGGTTGTAGGAAGAGATAAAGAAATTACAAGACTGATTCAGATTCTGAGCAGAAGAACCAAAAACAATCCATGCCTGGTAGGAGAACCAGGAGTAGGAAAAACCGCAATTGTTGAGGGACTTGCACAGAGGATTGTTTCCGGAATAGTACCGGATACAGTAAAGGATAAAAGAGTTGTTGTGCTTGACCTTTCGGGAATGGTTGCAGGAAGCAAATACAGAGGTGAGTTTGAGGAACGTATCCGCAAAGTAATAAATGAAGTCAGCGCAGACAAAAAAATACTTCTCTTTATAGATGAACTTCATACGATCATCGGAGCAGGAGGCGCTGAAGGAGCTCTGGATGCTTCAAATATCCTGAAACCGTCTCTTTCAAGAGGCGAGATACAGTTGATAGGAGCCACCACGCTGGAAGAATACCGCAAATATATTGAAAAAGATGCGGCACTGGAAAGACGTTTCCAACCGGTGACTGTAAATGAACCTTCAGAAGCTGAAACTCTGGAAATCCTTAAAGGACTGCGTCCATATTACGAAGAACATCATGGTGTTGTGATTGAAGATGAGGCTCTGGAAGCAGCAGTAAAAATGGCAGAAAGATATATTAATGACAGGTTTCTTCCAGATAAAGCAATTGATATTATTGATGAATCAGCGGCAAAAGTACAGCTCAGAGGCTATAAATCTGTTCCGGAACTGGAAGAGCTGGATGAAGAAATTCGCGAGATACAGAAAGAAAAAGAAGAGGCTATCAGGAACGCAGATCTGCCATATGCAAAAGAACTGCAGCAGAGACAGAGAGACGCTGAAGCCAGAATTAATGAAATCAGGCAAAAAGAAGAAAAGAAGAAAAAACGTAAACATATGACAGTAACTGAGGCCTCGATTGCTGAAACTGTTTCAGAGTGGACCAGAATTCCTGTACAGAGGCTGACAGAAGGTGAAACAAAGAGACTGGCACGTCTTGAGAAAGAACTTCATAAACGTGTGATTGGACAGGATGAAGCTGTAAAGGCTGTTTCACAGGCTGTAAAAAGAGGACGTGTGGGACTGAAAGATCCGATGAGACCGATTGGCTCATTCCTGTTTCTGGGCCCGACCGGAGTGGGTAAGACAGAACTTTCCAAGGCTCTTGCGGAAGCTGTATTTGGAAGTGAACAGGCAATGATCCGTGTAGATATGTCAGAGTATATGGAGAAACACAGCGTTTCCAAGATGATAGGTTCTCCTCCGGGATATGTAGGATATGATGAAGGCGGCCAGCTCAGTGAAAAAGTCAGAAGAAATCCGTACAGTGTTATTCTGTTTGATGAGATTGAAAAAGCGCATCCGGATGTATTTAATATTCTTCTTCAGGTACTTGATGACGGTCATATTACAGATGCGCATGGAAGAAAAGTCGATTTTAAGCAAACAATCATTATCATGACTTCCAATGCAGGTGCCCAGTCAATTATTGAGCCGAAGAAACTGGGATTTTTGAACAGCCCTGATGAAAAACAGGATTATGAACGTATGAAATCCAATGTTATGGAAGAAGTCCGCAGAATTTTTAAACCGGAGTTTTTGAATCGTATTGATGAGATTATGGTATTCCATCCATTAAATAAGGCTCATATACGTAAAATTGTGGGAATTCTTCTGAAGACACTTGAGAAAAGATGCCTAGAACAGATGGAAATTGAACTCAAAGTTACCGGATCAGCGAAAGAGTTTCTTGCGGAAGCAGGTTTTGACAGTAAATATGGTGCACGACCGTTAAGAAGAGCTGTTCAGACAAAACTTGAGGATCCTCTTGCAAATGAAATCCTGGAAGGCAGGATACACAGGGGAGATGTCGTGAAAGTACAGCTGCATCAGAAAGAACTGAAATTTGTTCCTGTAAAGAAAGAAACAGATGAAAAGGATTAAATTCGTTACTGTTCACTCCGTTCACAGCAACTTGGTCAAAATCCATTCCAAATCACCTTCGGTGATGGGATTTTGCCCCGTATGTCTCGGGATTTTGCCATATTCATGGCAAAACACCTCGCGGGATATTACCTGTGAACAGTTACTTAAATTCTAAAAAAAAGATGTTAAATCTTGATCAGGATACTGGTCAAAAAAAGGGCCGGATGTTATAATAAAATAACTCAGTCATCTGTGGGAGATATACAGGTGAAAGGGCAATAAACACAAGAAAAGTCTTAGGAGGACATAAGATCATGGCAGTAGTTAAGGAACTGATCCGAACAGAAGAAAATGGCAGCATAAGCTTCGGCAATTATGAATTGTCACATAAATCAAAAGTATCAGATTATCCTCATCAGGGAGATATGTATAAAGTAAAAACATTCCAGGAAATTACCAAGCTGGAAAGAAATGGAATGTTTGTATATGAATCTGTACCGGGAACAACTGTTTTTTCTCTGGAACAGGATGGTTCCAGTATGAGTTTTGAAGTAGAAGGTGCTGAAGATGCACAGATTACTGTGGAAATGGAAGCAGATACAGAATACAGTGTTTCCATTGATGGCGAAGATACCGGAAAAATGAAAACTAATCTTGGCGGTAAACTTTCTTTCAGTGTTGAACTTGGGGGAGATAAAGCCGTAAAAGTAGAAATCAAAAAATGCTGAAAAATAAAAAAGTAATTTATTTTTGTCAGGAATGTGGATATGAATCTTCTAAATGGATGGGACAGTGTCCGGGCTGCAGAGCATGGAATACTTTTGTGGAGGAAACCGTTTCTTCCAAAAAAAGTCCGGCTGGAGGTGGGGCAGCAGGTACGTCAAAGAAAAATGACCCTGTAAAACTCAAGGATATCCGTTTATCTGAAGATGAACGCCGTCTGACAGAGATTGGTGAGCTTGACAGAGTGCTGGGTGGCGGTATCGTCCCCGGCTCTCTTGTGTTAGTGGGTGGAGATCCGGGAATCGGAAAATCCACCCTTCTTTTACAGGTGTGCAGAAATCTGGCACAGTCAGGAAATGCGGTTCTCTATATTTCAGGAGAAGAATCTCTGAGACAGATAAAACTGAGGGCAGACAGACTGGGTGAATTCAATGAGAATCTGCAGATACTGTGCGAGACAAATCTTGAAACAATACGAGAAGTGATTGAACGAAAAAAACCAAATACGGTAGTGATTGATTCTATTCAGACCATGTTTCATGAAGATATCAGTTCTGCACCGGGAAGTGTATCGCAGGTAAGAGAATCCACGAATATCCTCATGCAGATTGCGAAGGGGCTGGGTATTTCTATTTTTATAGTCGGTCATGTCACAAAAGAAGGTAATGTTGCAGGGCCGAGAGTTCTTGAACATATGGTTGACACAGTTCTTTATTTTGAAGGTGACAGACATGCTTCTTACAGAATTCTGCGGGCCGTCAAGAACCGTTTTGGTTCAACAAATGAGATAGGCGTATTCGAAATGAGAAGCACAGGTCTGGAAGAAGTAAAAAATCCTTCAGAATTCATGCTGAATGGAAAACCTAGTGGAACATCAGGTTCTATAGTCGCTTGCTCAATGGAGGGAACACGGCCGATTCTGGTGGAGATACAGGCACTTGTGTGTCAGAGCAATTTTGGTATTCCGAGACGTACGGCAGTTGGAACGGATTTTAACAGGGTAAATCTTTTAATGGCAGTGCTGGAAAAAAAGGTTGGTATTCACCTGGCAGCCTGTGACGCATATGTCAACATCGCAGGGGGAATGAAAATGACAGAGCCTGCGATAGATCTGGGAATTTCTCTAGCAGTAGTATCCAGCTGTAAAGATATTGTTATTCCGGATGGAGTAATGGCATTTGGAGAGATTGGACTGAGCGGAGAGGTCCGTGCTGTAAGTATGGCGGGGCAGAGAGTAGCAGAGGCAAGAAAACTGGGATTTGATACGGTTATTCTTCCCGAGGTCTGCAGATCGGCAACAGAGAAGATTCAGGGGATACGTCTGGTATATGTATCCTGGATTCAGGACGCAATTAGATTTATTATGAACAAATGAAATGAAGAGGTAAGGTATGAAAGCTGTTGTTTTTGATATGGATGGGGTGATTTTTGATTCGGAAGCTCTGGCTATCGAAATGTGGAAAGTTGTTGCAGATAAGTATCATATTCCTGATATTGAAATTCTTTACAAAGATTGTCTCGGAACAAGTGAAGTGGTCACCAAAGAAATGTTCCTGAAATATTATGGACAGGATTTTCCATATGATGAATATAAAGCAGAAATGTCAATACTTTTTCAGAAAAATGCAGCGGGCGGGAATCTTCCACAGAAATCAGGTCTGAAAGAGTTGCTGGAATATCTGAGATCACATGGGATAAAAACAGCAGTTGCGACTTCTACCATACAAGAAGCTGCGCTTAAAGAACTTGAAGAGGGTGGACTCCTGGAATATTTTGATGAAATCGTATGTGGTGACATGGTAGACAGAAGTAAGCCTGCACCGGATATCTATCTGGAGGCGCTCAGAAAGCTTCAGATTGAACAGAAGGAGGTTTTTGCAATAGAAGATTCCTATAATGGAATACGAGCTGCCAGTGCAGCAGGAATGCGTCCAATCATGGTACCGGATCTTTCTGCACCGACGGAAGAAATGAAGAATCTTGCCGAATGTATACTTCCATCACTGAATGATGTAAAAGATTATTTTCGAAATATTGTCGGTCAGAAACTTAAGAAACAGATTACCAAAAGCAATGCTGTAGCTTTGACCCATAACGGAAAATTTCATGCCGATGATGTTTTCTCAGCAGCTCTTTTAATGTATCTGAATCCTGAAATCAGAATTATCAGAGAAAACAGGGTTCCGGAAGAGTTTGACGGAATTATTTTTGATATTGGAAGAGGTACATATGATCATCATCAGAAAAACAGCAGAGTCCGTGACAATGGTATAGGATATGCTGCTTTTGGACTTCTTTGGGAGGATCTGGGAAGGGGAATACTTGGAAACGAGTTGGCAGAACAGTTCGACATAAGCTTTGTGCAGCCTCTGGATAATAATGATAACACAGGTGATAAGAATGAGCTTGCATCTCTGATAGGAGGATTTAATCCGACATGGGATGCGGAGGATAATAATGACACCGCATTTTTTCAGGCAGTGAGTGTGGCAGGACTCGTACTGGATCATAAATTTGAAAGATATCTTGGAAATGAGCGTGCAGATAAGAGAATAGATCAGATGCTGGAAAAGCATGATATGGAGCTGGGGAGTCTGACAGATGAGGACAGACGGATTCTTGTACTGCCGGAGTTTATTCCATGTCAGAAACGTCTTTCTGAATCTGATATTGCGTTTGTGATATTTCCATCAAATCGAGGGGGATATTGTGTTCAGCCGCAGAAAAAAGAGTATTCCATGAATTATAAATGTTGTTTCCCGTCAGAATGGCTCGGACTGGAAAGTCAGAAGCTGGAAGAAGTAACAGGACTGAAAAGCGCCGTTTTCTGCCACAAGGGCGGATTTCTGATGACGACAGGAACGCTGGAAGATGCAGAAGAAGCATGCAGAATAAGCCTCAGATGTTTCAGCGATGAACCTGTTATAGTGAATCTGGGAGGCGGAGAAGAAGCAGATTTTCTTCTCAGACAACTTCCGCATATGAAAAATTCAAGAATACAGCACATAGCCTTGCCGGAATTGCCAGAACTGGAAACAGATGGGGTTTATGGAGACATTACTCTGGATAAGTCTCAATGGAAGGCGATGATAAAAGAGCAGGTAAAAAAGATTCTAAAATACAAACCGGAAGCAGTATATGTGGAGGGCAATGTATTTGAAACGTATCCTGTCGTACATGCGTTTCGCAAGAAACATATACCAGTTCTTACAATGGTGCAAAGTGATAAAAAGAAGATAATTATGAGGATACCTTCGGGTTCCTGATAAATATTTTGAAAAAAATGGAAAAAAGTGTTGACAGCCCGGTTGGAAAGTGTTATTCTAACTGAGCTGTCGCAAGAAATTGTTTCTTCTGCATCAACAATTTAAAAAGTTTTGAAAAAACGAAAAATAATT